>JAQGGX010000035.1 GCA_028289075.1 Candidatus Saccharimonadota bacterium
CAACCGTGCGAATTCAATAACATGAAACAAGCCGGACATTATGATCTGGCTTTTTCATAGTAGGATTTACGGTACGTTAATGGAACTTTGGAGGAGTGGGTGAAGAAGTCGGATGAGGAGATTGCTGCGATTGAGGATGAAATTCAGGAAATACGTGAGCTCCTGGATGAGCAGAGCGATTAGTCTTTATGTTTGTCAAAATATGCTCGTAATTTTTGAGCATAAGGCACTCGCTCCGCAGCCTCGACAAAACCTTGTTGATGATGGTTATGATATAACTTGTCGTCCTTATAGCGAGGATACACGTGTACATGGAAATGCCACACATCTTGATCACCGGCAGGCTCGTTATGCTGCCTGGTGGACGTTCCCTCACATTCGTATGTGGTGCGAATAGCTGTTGCGACTCTTTTTACGGTTTTGTATACTTCGGCGATTTGATCGTCAGGAATACTATAGATATTTTCAAAATGTTTATTTGGAACGACTAGTACATGCCCCCTATTGTTAGCCCACCATCTTGGGGCAATAAATACCGTAGTGAATTCATTACGGTAAACGATATCCTGCTCATCATTATATTTATCTGGCTTACCTGCGAGAAATGCGCAAAAGGGACAAATATAATCTTTAGGTTCGTGGTTAAACATGCGGCTAATTATAAGGGATTCCTTGACCTCAAGAAAGGAAATGAGGCTGAGCATCGAACTCAAATAGTTTGGGCGTCCTGTTACCCCTATGCAAAATCCAAACTAAAATTACCCCATTTTACAGGGGTAAATTCGGTTTTGACTAATTGGCAAGGGACGCAGGACGACTTTTGAACTCTTGGCCAGGCATAAAGAACTTTTTAACTAAGGCGTGCTTTACAGTGAAAGGCTTTCATAGAGCCACAATCCTCATTGGCAAAATAACTATCTAGAAGGGGGTGGTTTTTAGAAACACCTAATTTACGCACTCAAATCAAGTAAGTCGTAAGCGAAGGCTTCAAAATACCGTAAAATTTTAAATGCCTCTGTTTTGTTTTTAGATCGGTGCGCTGCATCACTGGCGCGTCCGTAAACATCCCTGACCAGATCGCCGACTTTGGCATCGATGATATCGATATCTTGTGCCACCTTCTGCTGTTTTGAATCGCCTTTTGTTTGAGAAAGTATATATCTGACCTTTTGTTTTTGCGTTGGCCCCGATGTATCTTTTTGCTGAACATACCAAGCCGCCTGGGTGACCTTATTGTCGGGAGCAAGATGCTCAAGAATATGCCTAAGCAGTTCGCGTATCTCGTGGGCCGTACCCGCCCAAGATACGCGGGTCTCATCTTCAAAGTCTGAAACAATTTGGATATAGGAATTTGAAATATGTTCAGGCATCAACATTAAAGCTTCGTGTATTTTCGTATTCAAGTAAAAGCTTCTGCCTACCTTTGCGGCCGGAACTTTTGACATTTCACCCATTAGACTTAAGTTTGCTGCACTCTGACGCGCTTTAGCTGCCCTGTCGGCTGCCTCCCTTAATAAGTGTGCTAGCAGCGTCTCTATCACTATTAGCTAATCCTCCTAAGGAGGTGTTCTGACATGCTTTTAAATATGGCATTGTACGTTTCTGGGCTCGCGTTGTCGGGTATTTGTACCTGAATGTTGAAATTAAACTGTGGAACTATACCGTCAAAATTAGCTGTTTGACTAGGGTTGTTTCCAACAGATCGTTCACCACTACTGCTTTCACGGGTATTCTCATTAACGCTACCTTCTTTTGGAGAATGTACTTCATCAGCGTTGATTGAAGGTGCTACCATTTCCACTGGAATAATAGTCTCTCGTCCGGACATCTCTCTTGTAAGACCGTAAGTCTTCAAGTTTTTGACAAAAATCTCGTAAGCCTGCTTGGCGTCTTTGTCGTTTAAGCCAGCGGCTTGCTTTAAGTAATCAGCGCCGATGCCTGGATCAGGTATTTTTTTGTTTTTGTAATTTTCATAGAAGGAGACAAAAAGACTATTGGACATAAGAGTCTCTATGATCGCAGCTTTCTTTTCATCCGGAGAACCGTTTATGGCAGTTTTTCCTCTGTTAGTAATACCTAGTCGTTCCGCAGAATAGCTACCTGTTGTTAGGCCATAAGCATTTGAGGCCGTAACCATCATCCTGCTCGTGCCACTCTCTGGAGACTTGTTTAAGCGATCGAACACTAAGAGGCGCGGAACAGGATCTCCCTCTCCGAGTCCATATATGCTTTGGGCTAGCTTAAGTACATCGCTTAGCGGTGCTCTCGGGAATGACGACCTAGAGAACGTCTTTAACTTTGCTTCAGCCACCTCAGACCTGCTACTTTGCTCTGCCACTGGACCCTCTCTTTCTTAATGTAGTTCTACAATAAAGCTGAAATAGTTCCTCTGTCAATCTGTAGTCCTCGGATGTGAAATGGCCTAAGCGTATAAATAGTATGAAGATCTGATAAGACTTAATTCGCTGGCATGAGGAAATCAAATGGATTAAGCACCCGTGCAAAGTGCTTAGAACTCTTGAATACACAAAATAACAGAGTAGCGATTGCTACTCTGTTCTAAAGATGCCTATATGGCAGGGGAGACAGGGGCGTGTTTGCGAGCAAACACCACTTCACCAAGTGCTCGATATAAACATCTGCGCGCTTAGTTCGTGAATGAACCTACGACTACGGTATTTGCTGAAGCAAATCCCTGTCGCAGATCAAGCCCAGCTTCCCGTAATGAAAAACCGACCACCAAACAGTGATCGGATTTTTCATGGCAGGGGAGACAGGACTTGAACCTGCGACACCTGGTTTTGGAGACCAGTGCTCTACCAACTGAGCTACTCCCCTACGTCAGGAGCGACGGTCGGCTTCTGCAAAAGAAAGGATTCCTTTGCTTTTCACCCTCTAGTCGCTTCTTCCTTTTAGCTTCCTAACCAGTCGCGCCGGCAAAGCCGACTCCTTGGGTTAGAAAACTAGCCAGAATGCGAACTAGGTCGCTCAGGGGGTAATAATAGGGCAAAAATGTTGATTTGTCACCTATGAGTCACCCTAAAAGCCTTTATTTAAGAGGCGTAATCTGTTATACAATGGAGTAGTGAATAAATTGAGTCTCACACGTCCAACGCTTGTTTTGTTATACGGATATCCTGGCTCCGGTAAGACTTACTTTGCGCGGCAGCTATCAGAAAGCCTCAAAGCTGCACACGTACAGGGTGATCGTATCCGTTACGAACTCTTTGACACGCCTCGGTATGACAAACAAGAAAATGACGTTATCAACCACCTCATGGGATACATGACAGAAGAATTTCTGAATGCTGGCATCAGCGTTGTTTATGATGCAAACGTCATGAGACTATCTCAGCGTCGTGCACTTCGTGACATGGCTCGCAAGGCAAAAGCTCAACCACTCCTCATTTGGCTGCAAATCGACCTTGAAAGTGCCTTTACACGCGTTGTGAAGCGCGACCGCCGCAAGGCAGACGACAAGTATGCAATGCCACTTGACCACAGCACGTTCGAAAACCTTACCGGACAAATGCAGAATCCAAACTCAACCGAAGATTACATTGTTATCAGTGGTAAGCACCCATATAGTACACAGCAAAGCGCTATCATGAAGCGGCTCTACGATTTGGGGCTCCTCAGTGCAGGCAATGCCTCTCAAGGCATGGTAAAGCCAGAGCTTGTTAATCTCGTCCCGAACCCTATGGGTGGTCGAGTCGATCCTAGCAGACGTAACATTATTATCCGCTAATGGCCTACAAACAGTTCGAGGTGGAAGACGTCGGTACGGTGACTATCTATAAGCGCCGTGGTGTTCGCAGTATGAAGTTGAGTATTGCCAGTAACGGTTCTATCCGTGTGTCGCTGCCACTCTGGGCACCGTATAAGCTCGGTATTGAGTTCGTTCGGGCAAAAAGCCATTGGATTCAGAGCAAGCAAATTCCAAAGACCTTCCTGAGCGACAACCAGCACATCGGCAAAGCACATCGGCTGTTCTTTATTCGGGATGATGTATCGAAGCCCGCTACGCGCGTTTCTGCCACGGAAATACGCATCACCATACCACTTGATGCTGATATAGAAGACAAAGATGTGCAGGCGGCAGCCGAAGCAGCGTGTATCCGTGCGCTGAAGAAGCAAGCCGAGCAATTGCTGCCAATGCGCTTAAAAGCGCTGGCTGACCGCCACGAGTTTGTCTATCGTTCAGTACGCGTAAAGCAGCTCAAAGGCCGCTGGGGCAGCTGTAATGAGCAGAAAGACATCACATTTAACTGCTTTCTTATGCAACTGCCATGGGAACTCATTGATTACGTTATCCTGCATGAACTAACTCATACGCGCATCATGGCTCACGGTAAACCATTCTGGGATGAAATGGCACTTTACGTGCCGAATTTGCCTGGTATTCGTAAAAAAATTCGCGCACAACAACCAATTCTTACCGCAACCTAAACCGGTTATGGCATAATAAAGCCATGCTTCCACGGGTTCCCCGATTATCTACTCATAGTGCCAAACTCGAACGAGAACGACTAAACAGTCTGATCAACAGCATGGCCGATGGAGTTATAGCTCTCGATGAGCACGCAAAAGTCGTGCTCTATAACGGTGCCGCCCTTAACATTCTCGACGTTAACAGTTCCATGACCGACCGACCGATCAAAAGCGTCATGACGCTGGTCGACAAGAATAACCAGCCAGTCGATATCAAAGAACTTATTTTGAGCACCAAGACATCGACCAGCTCACGTGACTGGCGACTCGAGTACCCTGACGGAGGTACTATTAATCTCTATACCAGTATCGCTCCTGTACGGCTTGGCTATGGCCAAAGCGGCATGAAAGGCTATGTTATTCTGATTCGCGACATCACGCGCGAGAAGTCACTCGAAGAAGAGCGAGATGAATTTATTAGCGTCGTTAGTCATGAGCTCCGCACTCCAATCGCGATTGCCGAGGGTAACATCGGCAACACGGAATTTATATTTGAAAAATCAGGCATTAGCAACCCTGGCATTAGGGATGCGCTCAAGGCAGCTCATGACCAGATCCTATTCCTGGCTAGCATGATAAATGACCTGGCTACACTTTCCAGAGCTGAACGAGGCAAACTTGCTGTAGAGATAGAACCGATCAATGCGCATGACATGGTTGCCGACCTCGCTACCTCCTACACAAAAGAAGCAGAGGCAAAGGGACTCGAAATCATGACAGACATTGACCCGACACTGGAGCTACTGCAATCAAGCAAACTGTACGTCCGTGAAGTCCTCCAGAACTTTGTAACGAATGCTATCAAATATACCGAAAAAGGGAACATTACCATCGGTGCGCATCCGCGCAAAAACGGTATTGAATTCTACGTGTCAGACACCGGCATTGGTATCAGTAAGAGTGACCAGCAAAAGGTCTTCGATAAATTCTTCCGCTCAGAAGACTACCGTACACGCCAGAACAGCGGCACCGGGCTTGGCCTCTATGTGACTATGAAGTTAGCACGTCTGATCCATGCAGAGCTTGACCTGAAGAGCGAGATAGACCACGGTTCTACCTTCACCATCTTCATTCCCAACCTCCAGTAATAGATTTCTAGAACGCTTATCGATGATTAGCTAAGTTTATGCTCTGCACCTTGTTCGAAAAATGTGAAATTCATACATGCACACTGCAACAAGGATTTATGGTGCGCGCGAGGAAGTCAGATGCCAACCGGAACAGACGGGGCATTTATAAACACGAGAAGGCTTCTTCAGTGCCCGCGATGGATTAATCTTTTTCAGAGCACTCTGTGCAGCAGCATCGCTTCCGAAACGTACTTTCTTCTTGCACATCGCTGCTTCATTGCTGCTTGCCATGATCTTACTTCTTATCCGCAGGAAGCGGCGGCAAGTGAGGAGTAATGTGCATGACAGGGATGCAAACATTCCGACCCTTCCACTCAACTTCGGAGAATTCGTACTTGAACATTGACTCATGGCTTAATACCACCTCTGTCAATACCACCAAAGGGAAGTTAAAAAGTGCCAAGGGCACATTGGCCGGATTACTAATATAGACAATGGCCACGTGTATGAATATCAGCAATGCAACACTCGCGATACTAATGGTCTGAATGATCCCGAGGTCTATCCATATACTGGCTAGCAAAAATACAAACGGCATAAGGAAGATAGCGATCTCAGCAAGAGCAAGCAGCATCACGAGTTCAGGTCGTCGATGCACCTGCGGGTAACGAACGCGAATGGCGGTATCACGCTGCTGTGACGCATTTTTGATTGTTTGAATACCAAGAACGTCACTAGCACGAATAAAGCTATAATCGTCTGACTTGGTCAACTCACGGGCAAAGAAACCTTCAGGAATGACATTGTGACTGACTGCTTCAAAGCCACCAATTCGCTCCAGTGCCCTTCTTTTGATCACCCAGCAGGTGCTGAGGACTGGCGGGCGATTGAACATGCGACGGGGTAGTGCCAACTCCCACCAGTAACGCATCGGCTGGATAAAGGCTTCGAGAGGGTTACTAGTCAGACGCTTTGGCATGACGCTTACCATGGCTTTGTCACGGTTAAGCATGGTGGTCACCAGCGCCCGGATAGCTTGCGGGCCAAAGCGCACGTCCACACCACAGAACAGAACTAACTCACCACTGGCCTCGTCGGCGAGCCGGGCATAGGCCTGGTTCTTAGCTAACCACCGTTCAGCTGGTTCTGCACCGCGGATGAAGCGCACGCCGTCGTGGGCAAATTTCTTAATAATTTCTGAGGTTTTGTCCTGGGAACAATCATCAAGCACAATCACTTCCAGCTTCGGATAGTCACTCGCAAGTATGGTGTGTAGGCACTGTTCGAGGTCCTCGGTCTCATTCCGGGCTGGGATCGCTACTGTTAAAGTTGGCAATTCCTTGTCTGAGTAGTATTTGATTACTGACTGGTAGCGTGACTTGAAGACATTACGTATAACAATAAGTAGCAGCACTATAAGTATCGATAGCTGTACATATGCAAAGACTTCTATAAGTGTCAGGGCATTGTAGCGCAGAGAGCCATGCACCATAAGTACGATGAGCACCATACCCACAGCCAGGCCCATCAAGAGGCTCGTCCGCCGAGCTGCCTGGAACAAGTACCGCTCGTGCATCCGGCCTTTGACAAGGCGCATAAGGTTGATAATTCGATATACACTCACAAGCAGAAGCAACACCGCGCCGGCATTCAAGCGGCTGAAGAGCATCACACCAGCCAGGAACGAAACGACAGGTATGAGCAGAGCTGCAAACGTGCGGCGATACGGCCACAACCAGCGGGTATAGATCGCCGCTTCTGCGAGTAGTGTTGCGAGTATCAGTAGCACAAGCATTTCGATAACAACTATATAGGAACCACTATATATTTGGTATACGTCCAGGCTGCGTAACTCTAATATATAAGGTATATTGCATAGAAATCTGAGTGTGATACTATTGACGTGTCGAGATCTACCGTTTTGGTAGATTTTTTAAATTTTAGGAGAAAATTGTGGCCGAGGAGTCAAAGAACCGCCGGATCAAAAAGCCGGAAACCGTTCGTGAGCGCGCCGAGAAAGCAGCTTCTGGTGTAGACAAAAAACCCCGACGACTGGGCGCAGCTACCGCTGGCAAAATAGCTAGCCCTGTGCGCAATGCAGCCCGTCTTGGTAAAAAAGAATACTATTTACCACTGCCGGATAACCGTGTCGGCCGCTTTCTAAACAAAAAGCGTAGCTTTATCCCTAAATTCTTCCGTGAGGCATGGCAGGAGTTGCGTCAGGTAAACTGGCCAAATCGCCAGGAGACTACCCAACTAACAATCGCAGTATTCATATTCGCAATAGTCTTCGGTCTGCTCATCGCAGGCGTCGACTTCGTACTAGGTAAAATATTCAAGGAGTTATTAACATAATATGAGTAAACGATACGACACTACAAAGCAGTGGTACGCAATCCACACCTATAGCGGCTACGAGGAAAAAGTAGCTGAAAGTATCCGTCAGCGCGCGGATAGCTTGGACATGAAAGACAAGATTTTCCAGGTACTCGTACCAAAAGAAAAGATGATCGAAGTCAAAAACGGCAAACGCAAAGTCGTTGAAAAGCGAATCTTCCAGGGTTACGTTATCGTTCAGATGAAAATGAGCGAAGACGCCTGGTACATCGTTCGCAACACTCCATCTGTTACTGGATTCGTTGGAAGCGGTTCTGAGCCAACTCCAATCGACCCAGATGAAATGGAAAAGATCATGAAGCGTATGGGCCGTGAAGAGCCAAAGCACAAGATCGACTACAACATCGGCGATGTTGTCAGCATCACCGATGGTCCATTCAAGGGCTTCGATGGTTCTATCAACGAAATTGATCCTGCTAAGGGCAAGCTCAAGGTACTCGTGAACATGTTTGGCCGCGAAACCCCTGTCGAGCTCGACAGCCTTCAAGTTAAACGCGTCTAAAACGGCTCATAGACGATGGGTCGGCATTCTCATCCTAGTGAAGGTCCTTTTTCTGAAGAGCTTTATGAAATTGCAAGAGCCCGCAGGGCTTTTGCTACGCAAGAGATAATCATTGGAGGCTTTGACGGTGCCATAGGTCTTGGCCTAGGTTATGCTGCCGTGAATTCTCTTGTAAATCCGAATATTATTGCGACTTCCGGAATAAGGGCACTTGGTGCCGTAGCTGCAACTTTCACAGTGCTCGCCGCGGTTCATCTACGTGATGCGTACCGGGCCGATATGCGAGCAAATACAGACGAAGCTGAAGCAAGAAAGTTATACATCCGCCCCTCGACAGATTAGAGAAAAAGTGTTACCCTTACCAGGTTACGCACTTCTATATTAAAGGAAGGAGAACGGACACCGGGCTTCACCGAGTGAATCGTTCGAAGGAGAACTAATTATGGCAACAAAGCCCGTTAAGGCTAATTTAAAAATGCGCATCAAAGCTGGACAGGCAAGTGCAGCACCTCCAGTAGGTAGCACCCTTGGTCAGCACGGCGTTAATATGATGGATTTCATCAATCCATTTAACGAAGCAACCCGTGATCGCATGGGACAGAATCTTACTGTTCACATCACCGTTTATACGGACCGCACCATGGACTGGCGCGTTGTAGGCATGCCTACTGACGACCTAATCCGTGAAAAGTTGGGTATCGCTAAGGGTTCAGGCAAGCCAAACAGTGAAAAGATCGCAAAGAAGTTGAACCAAACTCAGCTTCAGGAGATCGCAGAAGCTAAGGCAAGCGACATGAACACCGACAACATCGAATCTGTTAAAAAGATGGTAGCCGGTACTGCTCGCAGTATGGGCGTCGAAATCGAAGGCTAAATCATGGAAACCGCACCTCTCGTTGCACCCGAGACCGAACAAGCATTCGTAATCGCAAGCCGGGAGGGATTCGGTGACAAAGGCTTAGACGTATTACTACGTGAAGCAGAGATAGAACCGATAGAAGTTTAGTTTATATAATTTTTTGTGGAAGGCTGACTAGAAAGTCGCCGCTTGTACCACGAAGGGAGAATCATTATGGCAGAAGCCAAGAAGAAGCAAACAAAAGCCGACGAAGCTATCGAACAGCTCGTTGACACCGAAGTAATCGCACAAAGCGGTGTTGAAGCCATTAAGGAAGCAGCAGCTAAGGAGACAAAAGATGGGACTACTGAAGAAGCTAGTGACACTAAGGTTCAAGCAGCTGAAGAAAAAGAAGTAAAGACAGCTAAGGCTGGTAAGCGAAGTGCTAAGGCTGCCAAGGAAACTGAAGAAAAGCAGGCCAAGGAAGAGCGCAAAGAGCAACAAGCTGCTGAAGACGCAGAGGAAAAGCCTCGCGTGGCTCAGAAGCCATCTCGTACTCGTCTAGAGCGCCGTGGCAAGAACTACCGCAAGGCTGCTGAACTCGTCGACAGAACCAAGAAGTACGCACTGAGCGCAGCTCTTGATATTGCAACCAAGACCAACCCAGCTAAGTTTGACGCTACTGTCGAAGTACACGTTCGACTCGGTATTGACCCACGTCACGCCGACCAGAACCTCCGCGACATCGTTGTTTTGCCTGCCGGAACCGGTAAGACCGTTCGTGTCGCCGTATTTGCAGACGCTGACGACGTAGCAAAAGCCAAGACCGCCGGTGCAGACATTGCTGCAGGCGAAGAATTCTTACAGCAGCTCGACAAGGGTCAGATCGATTTTGACATCCTCGTTGCAACTCCTGCAATGATGCCAAAACTTGGTAAGTACGCACGTACACTTGGTCCTAAGGGACTTATGCCAAACCCAAAGAGCGGCACCGTTACAACTGACGTAGCTAAGGCCGTTAAGGAAGCCAAAGCCGGACGCGTTGAATACCGCGTCGACAGCACCGGTATCGTACACGTTGGTGTCGGTAAGGTCAGTTTCGGGGCAGAAAAGCTCGAACAGAACGCTCGTGCTGTATTCAACAGCATCAAGGCTGCAAAGCCAGCAAGCGTGAAGAGCACCTATGTGAAGGCTGTATACGTTACAACCAGCATGGGCCCATCTATCGCTGTTGAGAATAGCGAAATCTAAGTCTAAGCTACTCCAACTGTAATAAGCAGCAGTCCGAAAGGGCTGCTGTTTTTACAACCAGGGAATGATACTTCTTATGGTAGGATGTACTCAGAAACAACTATGAGTTATCGCACGCGCAAAGAAGAATATCGCTACAAGAAGTACCAACAGGATCGTAGTAAAAGCAATACCACTACTTGCGTGTTTTGCGATATCTCGACAGGTGATGAACAACTCATCTCTGAGACACCAAACTTTAAAATAGTAAAAAATATGTTCGGTTACTCAATATGGGACAACCAACCGGTTGCAGACCACTTGATGATCCTTCCAAAAATACATACCGATACGCTATCCTCACTCTCACCAGACGCAGCTGTCGAGTTCGTGCAGCTTATAAGCAACTACGAATCCATCGGCTACAATGTCTACGCACGCGCACCACAGTCATTAGCCAAGACTGTCGTTCATCAGCACACTCATCTTATTAAAACGGCGCCAAAGTATAAGCAATTCGTACTTTATCTACAAAAGCCCTACGTACGCATCGCAAAATAACAATTGAATCCTTGTCGGTACATCAATAGACCGGTACAATAACGCTTATGATTCTATTAGGCATGACGGGGCCGATTGGCCATGGCAAAACAACCTTTGCCGACGCTTTAGCAGCTCTTTTTCCATCAACGGTACATTTTGAGTCAAGTCTCATTATCGCCGAGGTAGCCAATGGCATGCATGCCGCTCTGACGGCTATTCCTGACCCTTATGACGTCGATTCACTCAATAACTGGATCAAGGCACTACCTGATATTTTGCAGCGTGTAGTGAACGTCAGAACTTCGTTCGCGGATCTTATCCTCGACCAACGGCTCATAGAGCAACATCCAATCGAATACCAGAAGCTCATCATGCACGTAGAGAATTTGCAGCGCAATCCAGAACTTGCACGCCAGCCTATCACCAAAGAAAACAAGGAATCCTACCGGCCGTTCCTGCAGTGGTTGGGCGGTTACTGTGTACAGAAGGTAGACATGGGCCTCTGGTACAACGAGCTCGTTCGTCGTATCAAACAAGCTGAAGCCAGCGGTGCACAGCTCTGTATTGTCGGTGGTCTGCGCTACCCGACCGATGCAAACATCTTGCGCCAAGCTGGGGCAATTATTATCAAAGTCTACCGCCCTGGCCACTTACAGAACGATATGCTCGACCCAACCGAACGCGAACGGGACAACATCAAGGTTGATTGCACTGTTATGAGTAACGGTACTGTCGAAGACGTCGGTCGTTTTGCCCAAAGTTTCATAAAAGATATTCAAAATAACACGCTACAACCTCTTTATATAACCAATCGCTAAGGTGTTAGCTGCAAAACAGCAAAAAACACAACGGGATATGCTTGCGTCATTGTTTTGACAAACCGTACAATATGTACAAATTGGAGGTACGAGAGATTCATGGGGGTTTATAGTAATAAGCAAATCCGCGCAGCATTAGATGAGGGTCATATTGTTTGCGTTCCGTTTGATCCGAAGCATGTAGCACATGCCAGCTTAGACGTTACCCTCGGTTATTACTACTACCGCACGGGCCAGGCAAGCCGTGGCTATGTATATAATCCATTTAACGAGAAGGACGTGAGCCGTTACTTCGGCGAAGCTCACAAAGCAGTCCCACACAAGGAGTGGTGCGATGCGAACGGCGTGAAGCTACTCGACAACATTCCAGAAGATCATCCGGTCATCCCGCTTCGTCCCGGCGAACGCATCCTTGCGCATACGCATGAGTTCTTCGGCATCAAACCACCAGGCGCTTATCAAGTAAAAGCCCGTTCCAGCTGGGGCCGTAACGGTGTAGCTGTTTGTTTCGACGCCGGTTGGGTTGACCCCGGGTACATCAACCGTCTCACACTTGAGATTTACAATCTCAACGAGCATGAAACAGTACTCATACCAGTCGGCGAGCGTATTGCGCAAGCAGTATTTCTTGAGACTGGAGAAGTCGAAGGCAGTTACGGCGAAGGCCGCAACAACGGCTTTAGCGGTAAATACCAAATTGGTTCTAACCTTGATGAAATTATCGCCAACTGGACACCAGAAATGATGTTGCCACGTGCGTACAAAGACAAGCGTCAGCTTCCGGAGAAGATAAAAGGTTTAAAAGAACTATGAGCACACCGGACAATATGCAGCGCAATGGACTTTTTCTTGTCATTGAAGGTACTGATGGCTCAGGCAAAGGTACTCAGTTCAAGTTGCTTATTGACCGATTGACCCAGGAAGGCTACGAAGTCGCCACCTTTGATTTCCCGCAGTACGGTCAACCTTCCAGCTATTTTGTCCGTGAATATTTGAATGGTAACTACGGCTCTGCCGAAGATGTAGGCCCTTATACTGGTTCACTTTTCTATGCGCTTGACCGCTACCAAGCAGCGCCAAAGATCCGTGAAGCGCTTGAGCAAGGTAAAGTAGTGCTCGCAAACCGATTTACCGGTTCTAATATGGCGCATCAGGGAACCAAATTCGACCACGCAGAAGAACGCCGCGGGTATTTTATCTGGCTTGATAATCTCGAGTTCCAAATGCTGGATATCCCACGTCCCGATAAAAGCTTCGTACTGCGCGTACCGGCAGAGATCGCCCAAACCCTCGTCGACCAAAAGGAGAAACGAGATTACACCGACAAAAAGCGCGATCTTCATGAAGCAGACTTGGGTCACCTGAAGCGTGCTGTCGATGTGTACGATGATCTGTGCCAATTGTTTCCGAAGGATTTTACCCGTATAGATTGCGTACGCAGCGGCAAACTACTCGATATAGAAACCGTCCACGAGCAACTATGGAACACGCTCCAGCCGCTATTACCACCTAAACCCGCCCGAGAGGAGACCAGCATGCCGAAGAAGCCAGTCGAAAACACCAATCCCTATGTAGAGCGCACTGATACAGGCATCAAAATCACTGCGGAAGGCCAGAAGTTCCTTGAGGAAACCGTAACGAACACCGAAGGAAACGTGTATACGTTTACCGACAAACTGAGCGGGCTTACGGTTGCTGCTGCCATGGCACGTTTGTCGCGGCGTGGCGATGACATGCGCATCACCATCCTCGATGAATTTGCCGGTTCCATGGGCAAGGACGAGCAACTTCTCCAGCGTGTGATTACCGCATATGGCGATGATTCCGTGCAGCAGTTGGTTGGCATGCACATGGTCGTCGAGAACGCGAGCAACTTGCTCACCAAGCAACTGGAATGGGGAAGATTGGCTGCCTACCTCGAGCAATCAACTCGTTATATTTATTATGATCAGAAGGATGCGGCCGGGAAGTACAAATACTATACCCCTGAGCATTTTGATGCCAAGACAAAGGAAACATACGAAGAAATTACCAACAAAATCTTCGATCTCTATTCTGAAATGGTCCATGAACTGACGGAATACGTACGCAAGAACTCGTCCGTGCCGCTTGCCGAGCAAGACGGCGCATGGAAAGGCGCTACCCGCGCCCAAGCCTGTGACGCTATCCGTGCAGTACTACCTGTAGCAACCAAGTCTACTGTCGGTATCTTTGCCAGCGGGCAAGCACTCGAATCACTGATTATGCGTCTGCGTGCCAGTGAAAGCGTTGAGGCACGAAAAGTAGGCGATGAAATACTGGTTGAAGCACGAAAGATCATGCCGACAATTTTGGAACGCGCTGACAAGCCTGATCGAGGCGGCGCTACATCTGCTTATCTCAACCTTACCCGTAAGAGTGTCGGTGAAATCGCACATAAGTACTTGCCGGATACATATGCCGAGGCTACCGAAGCAGTTAACTTGCGGCGTATCTGGCCGCGCAATGAGCTCGATCTCGTGCCGCACATGCTATACGAACACAGCAATCTTTCTCTGAGTGAACTCGAGCAGGAAGTATCATCCTGGCCAATTGATAGAAAAATTGACGTATTTAACGCCTACATGGGTGAACGCCTCAATCGCCGTCAGCGACCTGGTCGTGCGCTAGAGCAAGCGCACTACACATGGGATCTCGTCTGTGACTATGGCATTTTCCGTGACTTACAGCGACACCGAATGGTTGACGACCTTGAATGGCAGCAACTGACGCCTCGCTACGGATTTGAAGTACCGGAACTTGTTGAAGAAGCCGGCCTCGCCGACAAATTCGAAGCATGTTTTGACCTGTCAGCTCGACTCTATAGTGAGCTGCAGAGTGCGGGCTACGAGTACGAAGCCCAGTACGCCACGCTGCTTGGCCACAAGATGCGCTGGACAATTACCTATAATGCACGTGAGGCATTCCACTTCCACGAGCTCCGCACCAGTCCACAGGGCCACCCAGGATACCGCAAGTTAGTACTTGAAATGCACAATACGCTTGCCGAAAAGCATCCGATGCTTGCCGAAGCTATGCGTTTTGTAAACCAGGGCGAAGACGCGGAACTAACTCGATTGGCTGCCGAACGCTACACGCAGATGAAGCTCGAACAACTCGGCGGCAAATAAGCGGCGCCGAACTGGCTATCTTTAGCTAAAGTATTGCTCGATTGGTTGCGAATCAGCATCCTCAAGCCATGAGATGTCTGCTTTTCTTGCTTCCCACTGGTGAACGCGCTCAGCCTCCCACACAAATACCAGCTCAAAGTTTATCAGGCTGGGATTATCCGAATCTTCGACATATCTTTTCTCGACACGCATAAAGAGTAAGGTGCTCAGATGTGAGCCCAATACACCCCGCCGCTCACTCACGCCATCTTCACCACTCTTTAAGCATTCAGCGAGAGAACTTTTTATAAGGTCTTTATACGTTCCTTTACGGGCCAAGACATCAGATCTCGCTGCAAGCGAGCCCAAGAAAGAACAGAGTACGCGAGTTCCTTCCTCGTCTCTAAAAGGTACAGAGAATCTAAATGTTTCTT
>JAQGGX010000095.1 GCA_028289075.1 Candidatus Saccharimonadota bacterium
AGAGTTTCTTTGGTCGCGAACTCTCGCATATTAAGTAAATCTGCCATTACAATCTCATAGTCATGCCCACCGTCTATAAAGATTAGATCAAACATGAGTCTGGGATTGGTTTTACGGAATTCAGGAACAGTATTCACTGAATTTCCTAATATTAATGTGTGCCTTCCGGGAAAGATACGATCAATATATTCTTTGGCGGGTGCTACATATGCGTATTCTCCGAGGTCAAAAGAATAAACGGCAGCATCAGGGTTGGCTTCAAGAAAGGTATAACTCGAGATACCAGCATTAAAACCGATTTCTCCAATCATCTTTATTCGAGGATCACTAGCGAGATTGGCGAGGTGTGCCAATTCATCGGTATCAGCAGAACCCTCAATCGGCTTGCCTGCTTCGTAAGTTTCCTTTACGAGATTTTCTAAGTATTCAATGCCCATAATGCTTATGCTTGGTACACCCGGCAGGATTCGAACCTACGACCTTTGGCTCCGCAAGCCAACGCTCTATCCAGCTGAGCTACGGGTGCATATTGGGACTTATTGTAAGGTACAAAACTCAGATGAGTTCTATCAACCTCTCGTAATACAGCTGGTAGAGCTATTATTTTCTACTTTGCCCTTGAAGGGGCCAGCTGAGCTACGGGTGCATATTTGACTTCGACTACTTGGTTTTAAAAAACTAGTTTGAATAAAGCAACAGGGGTGAGTTTAACATGTTTGGGAGGAAAAAGCTAGGGCTGATTTGTATTAGGAAGGCGCTAGAAACGAATTTTGCGCATGAACTGATCAACAACGTCATGTTTCCTCTGTTCAAAGGGCAGGTAATTGCCGAGGACTTCGAAAATTTTCTCTTCGTCCTTCTCCTCGAAATAAATCGTAAGCGGAGGCATAAACCGCTTCAAGGGCATGAGCAGAATCGAACGAAGGGGGCCTTCATCGATTATAGAAAACGTTTTAAAGCTGCTGTAAGGATAAAAGCGCTGTCCGACGGTCAGACCGTGCTCATTAATAACATACGTCAGCACAAGAGGTTGACGGGCGCCAAAGACACCAAATGATAAGCCTAAAATAACTGTAACCACTACAGGGACAACTTCTTTGGTAAGGAAATAAACCATGACGGCCGTTCCGGCCACCGCCAGAGTAAGCAATAGAAACCAACCCACACCCTTTTGATGCGCAACATACTCTGATGCTGTCCAATGTACTTCTGTATTTTGCGCCGGGCGGGGAGTATCCGTCGTGACCGCAGACCCCGTAACTTGTCCTTCTGGTTTATACTGCCATTCACCCTGGGGTTCTGGTTGTATAACTGTTTGCGGCTGTCCCTCTTGCATAAGCGTATTGTACATGAGAGAAGCAAAAGCAGGAAGGATGGAGGGTGTGAAATGAATCACAATTCATTTAGTTTTCAAGAAAATGACGGCATTATGGGCTTTGGGGAGGGATAGCGGACTTTGTCATTTTCGTTGCATCCCATCTAAACATGGTTTTTCACAAGATAGGGATGACATCATGGATCTTCGGCAGATGCTCGGAGCAAGCTCCTGCGAGCTTCACTCCTTACGAACCCTTCCACTCACTTCGTTCGTTCTGTCCGGTTCAAATTGGCTTCACGCCAAATCAAAAACCCACCCTTGCGGGTGGGCTCTTGATTTGGCGGAGAGAGAGGGATTCGAACCCTCGCGGGGACTTGCGCCCCCCTAGCAATTTAGCAAACTGCCCCCTTCAGCCACTTGGGTACCTCTCCGTACCTACGTCATTCTACCGTTTTACCGCCTGACCGCAAGGGTCAGTCTTCAAAAACTGGCGGAAGGGGAGGGATTCGAACCCTCGGTACCGTTGCCGGCACGACGGTTTTCAAGACCGTTTCCTTCAACCACTCGGACACCCTTCCAGATTGTGAATAACAGGGGCGATTATACCAGCTATTGGCGTTTGTTCAAAGTCAGACTTTTTGAGCGAATGCTACGGCGTCAATCGTGCGCGCTCCAGCTTCTTTGAGTACTCTCGTGGCAGCTTCCAAAGTAGCCCCTGTCGTTACGATATCATCAACGAGCAAAATGTGAGCCCCGCGCACAAGATATGGCTTCTGGATACGGAAAGCACGCGCCATGTGCTCGTGCCGGATCTGGCGCCGCGAGCCGACTTGACGTGCTTGGCCTAGTCGAGCCAGTAGGGTAGCATGCCTAAGCCCGCGTTCTTTGGCTACGTTGCGAGCGATAAGTTCAGCATGGTCATAGCCACGTTGCCGACGGCGGGATGTAGCTGTCGGGATATGGACCACAATCACCTCTTCGGGAAAGTAGGGCAGTAATTCCGCCATGAGCACGCCGATAGGACGAGCGGCTGCCTTTACTCTATTGAACTTCAAGTCATATACGAGCTCCTTCGCAACGCCACCGTACTCACTAGCAATCCAAACGTGTCGAAGATAACTCTTGTGACGGCAGTTTTTACATACGCTACTTTCAGAATCTACTTTTTTACAACAATAGCATCGACCGGGGAGTATGGTGCGGACACTGTGCAGGCACCAACTACAGATTAAACTGCCTTCATGCCCGCAAATAAGGCAATCGTGAGGTGCTACAATATTTAATGCAGATTCAATTACACTCATGTTGTGATTACTACTGTTGTAAATAACAGAGGGGCAGTTGCACCCCTATTACACTCTAAGCTATACTGATGAGTAACAAAAATTGCAAATTATTTCTAAAAATAATATACGTGGAGGGTAACACATGATGGCGCGACGAAGCCGCGACGAAGACTTGCTGATGGAAGACGAATTGACTGCAGCCTTCCTTGGCGAAGACGATATGACCACAGATGATCAAGTTGCACCTGTGACAAGCAGTAGTACCGATGACTGGGAAGAAGATGATGCCGTACCAGGCCAGTTAGCAGTAGACGTTTACGAAACAAAAGAGAAGCTTGTAGTGAAGGCTCGTACAGCCGGCGTTAACAAGAATGATCTTGACGTAAGTATTGCGGATAACACTTTGAGTATCCGTGGCACACTATCTGCCGGTAACGAAGATGACGTAGAAAACTACTTTGTTCAAGAATGTTACTGGGGTGAGTTCTCTCGCAGTATCGCACTACCGGTGCCTGTGAAAGAAGACGAGATTGAAGCTATGCTCAAGGATGGCGTACTTACTATCTCATTCACTAAAGTCAAACAAGACAGCGTCAAGAAAATCCAGATTCTCTAAAGAGCTTGGACTTTACGCAAATAGCCTCGTTATAACAACGAGGCTATTTTATTTACCAGACCTTGTGCGTAGGACCGTGAACGATCCAGGACATCATGAAGAACGGGAGTATAGCAACAGACTGGCACGAAATAAAAAATAATCCCCCGCTCGTAAAAAAGAGCAGGGGATTTATTTTGCGAACGTATATCTTACTGAGCGCTAACTTTTGCCAGCACGAAGCGAACGATGATTTGCGCGAGCGCTACGATAACAAGACCAATGATTGCGTAAAGAATCGTGTTCTTAGCACCAGTAACGTTACCAGAGTCACCACCAGAAGTGATGTACTTCAAGCCACCGATGATGATCATAATAACTGCGATGATACCAACAACAACCGAAAAGATGTTAATGATTGTCGTTACGATGCCGTTAACACGACTCGTAGCCTCGCCACCAGCACTACAATCACCTGCTGACTCGTTAAAGCTTAGGTTTGCACCTGAGCAGAGATTACCCTCAATGTTTTGTGCGCTTGCAACAGCTGGCACGAATGCCGGCACGGCAAGTAGCCCGAAAACCGATACTGCGGCTAGAAATTTCTTTATTGTTTTGATCATAACGTACCTTTCTTATATTTCACTTACTTATACCATATTCGTTTTGACTGCTTCAAGAGGAACAACTATTGTTACGTCGTCCTGCCAAGCACGAATTTTACTATTAATTGCGCCATGGACACCACTATCAAGCCAACGATTGCATAAATTACTGTGTTCTTAGCACTCGTAATATTCGACGGATCGCCGCTGGACAGGATGTACTTCAAGCCACCGACAATGATCATGATCACTGCGGCAACACCGACAATAACCGAAAAGATGTTAATGCCAGTTCGCACTACCGATGTTACCGTGGGGTCGCCCGCACGTTGTCCACAGCCGCTTCCTCCTGCTGCCGCAACGCCACGGCACACGGCATTGGTTGCATCCCCTTGAGCATTGGCGGTAGCACCAAACGCAAAGACTGCAAGCATGCTCACCGCGCACAGTCCAAGGCTGATCTTCTGTAATAGTCTCTTCATTATAGTCTCCTTAGTACAAAAATAATTATCGATTGTGCAAGCAATGCTACCCCCAGACCGACAAGGGCATACAAAATTGTATTTTTTGATTCGTTAATCTTCGTACTGTCCCCAGTTGATAGTATATATTGCAGACCTGCGATCATTATAAATAAGACCGAGGCTACGCCAACAACGACTGCGAAAATCTGCGTAACCTTAGTCAAAATACCGTTCGTACCAAAAATCGAATTATTGGAAGCACTTTGTTCTTTACGATTTTCCTGGCAGATCGTCGAGCTCGCATAGCCAGTGCAGGCATCCTGGTACAGTTCTGCTGCTTTCACAGCAGCAGGGGAGAAGACTGCGGCCAAAACCGCAAGCGTAAGTCCTAGACTGGTGAATTTCTTTAGGAAGCTTCTCATAATCGTTTTATTACGAACTCTATGATACTAAACGCTGTAATACAGATGATCAACCCCACGATAGCATACAAAATTATATTCTTTGCTCGGGCTGTCTCTTGAGGATTACCGCGCGACAGGACATAAGTCAGGCCCGCATAGGCAACAACAACTACCGCGATGCCACCAGAGACGCCAAACACCAGTTGCAGGGCATTGGCAACGGTATTGGTCGTCAATGGATCCTTAGGAAGCTTATCGACGTCGCTGCCTTTAAGGATCGCTGCGAACTGGTAGAGATAGCTCATGTTATATTCCTTGCAATCAGATTCACAATACCTGCCGATAGGGTCATGATAACCAGACCGGCAATAGCATTAATGATGATTAAGCGAGCGTTTTTAGCTTTGTCCGGTTCACCTTGACTCAGCTGATACTGAAATCCACCCCATATTATATAGCCGATGGCGAGTAAACTTCCAATGAATAGCAGTATTTCAAATATGGCGAGCAATATTGGAGTAGTAACTTTATCAAATATTATCTGTCCGCGTGTGTCGCGGGGAATAAAAATGTCACAGCCTTGAGTTTTTGCATCGTATTTAACTTCGAGGTATTTGTACCATGTCGGTACGCTCAGGAATGAACGCGACTTATCGCATCGAGCATCAACCGCGGCGTAGGATGTTTGCGGCAGTAACACTACACTCGTAAACAACAGAGTGCCCATCAGAGCAATAAGTACAATAAACCTTCGCATCATTAGAACACACCTCCCGGAACAAGCCACTGCAAGAACGCATAGGTAAAGAGGAAAGCAGCAATTGCAATAACTACATTCAGGATACGGTGTTTAGCCTCAGTTACCGCCTGCGGATTTTCCCGAGCCATAGTGTATTGCAGGCCTGCTACAGCAATCATAATGGCAAACACGATACCCGCGGCGATTGAAATCAAGTTAATGAACGTAACCAGGTAGCCTACGATCCTACAGTTGTCTTTGGTAGCGACGGCGACTTTACAGTCAGTATCAAGTTTCTTCAGCTCCTGTGCTTGAGCGGAGGTAGCAGGAGGATACACCCTTTGATTGGTAGCAGTTCGGCACTCCCTGGTTGCATGCGTATAGGTACAAGCGACCCGACCTGGCCGAGCAGGACAAACAACTTTAGCGTTTTCAGATAAGGTACCACGGTTATCTGCTGTTGCAGGGCAGCCACGTGGAAGCGTGCTGTCCAACCTCGGAAAACTGCCATCAGGACAAACTGTTCCTGCTTCTGGTGGTCCAGCAATACCGCCCTTACAGCCCGCTGGGATATTCACATCACCACCTTGGGCTAGCGCTGGCACAGGAATAAGAGCAACGCCAATTCCAATGAGCCAGAGCACCGAGACAATAAGTAGTTTTGTGTTTTTTAACATCAACATTTGTAGTAATTATAGTTCTAAATATTAGGTAGAACAAGTCAATCGTAAAACAGGTACGCTCAAACTAAAGTTTGACAAAAAAAGTATTCGTTGATTTGTAAGGTCGTTTGTGTTACAATAGGTAAAAGCACATATGGTGGCTTTTGGGTTTTAACAAATAGAAAGGTAGGGCGATATGTCTACAGAGGCATCGTTTGGCGCATACGCGTCTGGAGAACACCCTGTTGATCCCCAAAATGGTGGTGAAGCAGCTAACACACAAATCCCAGGAGTAGCAGAACCAATACTACGTAACCCAGCGACAGAACACGCCCCACCATTTCCGTTTTCACCAAGATCGCCACACCCCTCCGAAAATATTCCAACTCAGCATCCCGCAGAGGCAGCAGGGAACAGTCCTGAACAGCCAACACGGCGTAAAGGCCTCATAATCGGCAGCTTAATTCTGGCTGGCGTCGTAGCAACCACAGGAGCATGGCAGATGCTGAAGGGGGACACCCCCAAAGAAGGTAGTGGCCGTGGCGCCGAACCAGGCGCAAGCGCACCGCTCAACCCAACAAAAATTACGGATGGTCAGCCCACACCGGAAGCTACAGCAAAGGACCCTGATGCTATTGTAGGCAAAGTCGTGGAAAGTGGCATCACACTAGACTTGAGCGAACGGGCGAAATCACTCTTGGTTCTTCATGACAGCAGCGAATTCGCTCCAAACCCATCAAGGGCTGAGCAATGGGCAGAGAACTACTCGAAACTCTGGGAAGCAAATGAGCATACCGTCAGGGATGGAGTTCCAAGCCGATACGCCATAGAACAAAGTGCCACGGCTTTATTTTCGTCCAGCATCATATTGTCTATGAGAGAGCAAAGGGACTTCCCTAGCAACGGGAACCCAAGCATACTGACCGAAATAGAGGCAATCGTTGGAGACGCGCTTGCGCCGAATGGCTACAAACTTACAATCACGCCCGATACAGACCGCAACGTAGTAGAAATATCCAGAGGCCCCAATGAACGTGAATACCAAATACCACGTATCGTCACCGTCACCCATGCGGACGGAAGCGTTATAAGAGAACAGTGGCTGCTTACGTTTACACTTGCGCCGGCAGCGTTCGAGGATAGTCAAAAAATAGAAGGTGCATGGCAAGCTACTGATTTCAGTAAAATAAAAGTAGGGACCCTCTAGGGTACGTATCCTTATATCCTAATATAGTACGCAGGCCATTCAACATCGGCATGTACGCCATTGCGGTTTTTCTATATAATACTGCTCATGAACAGTTGGCGGGCAATCAAGCTATGCGCGCGTAAATCACAAAGACAAGCAGTAGCAAGATCAAAATCATGGGCAAAAGCACTCCTTTTGCCAGTGCTTTTGCTTGGATTTATGGCGCCTGTACTTTTGCCTGCAACTCCAGCGCAAGCCCAAGGTATAAACCAGTCAACCCAAACAGCACTCACTACTTTTGCACAGAGCAATAGCGCCGACGCGAAATCCTGTGAATCTGAAGGTGGAGAAATGAGCTGGATCCTCTGTCCGGTACTCCGAGGACTTGATGCCATAATTGGCGGACTGGACAGACAAATCACGAACTTGCTTTCTGTTCCGGATCCTTATCTCGATACAAGTACGCAAGGTGGCCAGAAATTAAAGGAAACCTGGGCTCGCTTGCGCAATATCGCCTACGCCCTTTTGGTACCTATTATGCTCGTCATGGTTATCAGTACGGCTCTTGGCTTTGATTTCATAAGCGCCTATACCGTCAAAAAATCACTGCCACGGCTGATGATTGCTGCAATGTTTATTACGCTTTCCTGGGAAATTGCTACGTTTATGGTGCGGTTTATTAATGACATCGGCCTGGGTATCATCGGGCTTATGACGTCTTCGTTTGGGGGCATCGAAAACATTAGTCTGTCAAGTTTGTTCGCACCAAACCAAACCCAGGGTGGGGCTGCGCTCTTCGCGACACTACTCGCTGCAGGGGGCGCCGCAGCGATCCTGGACATAGGCGTTATCCTGAGCTTCGCTTTCGTCACGGGTATTGTCCTTATAATTGCATTTTTGTTATTAGCTTTTCGGCAGATACTTATCATCGCACTCCTTATACTTGCGCCACTTGCTATCTTGTCATGGATATTCCCCGGCAACGATAAGTTATGGAAAGTCTGGTGGAATGCCTTTTCGAAACTGCTATTACTATTCCCGCTTATCATGGTACTCATTGCAGGGGGTAGAATATTTGCTCAGATTGTCGAGGGTGTCGATACTGGTCCAACTGGGACGCTGCTCAAAATCATAGCTTACATCGCCCCTTACTTCTTTATTCCTACGGCCTTCAAACTTGCAGGTGGTGCATTTGCAACAATAGCCGGCATAGCTAATGACCGCAGCCGCGGCATCTTCGATCGACAGAAAAAATTCCGCCAAGGCCGCACTGCCAAAAACGTGGCAGATTTCAAGAATGGTTCCAGGTTCCAGGATCGATTCGGTACTAAGACATTCAATAGAGTTGGTCAAGGTATCGGGGTTGGTACGAAAGGTCACTTTGGCCTTGGAGCTCGTGGACGAGGAGCAATCGATATGCGTACGCGTGGCGCTGGCGCCGAAGCACAAAAAGATGCAATGATGCAGCAACTACAGTTTGACGATGACGGTATCATGGCAATGGCTCTTGGCGGCGGCTCAGCGGCGCAGGCAAAAGCAACACTAACAGACATGCGCAATAAGGGAGTCCTCAAGTGGGATGACACCCGGATGAATAAGGCTGTAGCCACGGCCAATGCAGTCGGATTCAACCGACAAAATTCAGTGGCAGCAATGGACCTCATGGCCCGAAATAAGAGCTTCTCACTGTCTGGTGGACCAAAGTCAATGGAATACGTAATCGGTGCTGCCAACAACCTTGCAGGGGGCAACAAACAGCTCGCAGACAACATGCTGGGCAGCTTCGAATTCAACTCGCGTCAGGCAGGGCGTTTTGACCTCGGACATCACAACTATAAGACTGGCGGCACCGATATGAATGGTGCCTGGAATAAGGCATCGCTCAGCCAGCATGCCTCCGGAACTGGTGCATCCCTTGAATCTTTTGCAAATGAAACACGCGAACAATTCTTCAAGGGGGATAATCCAGAGGACAGAAAACAAGCTGCTATTCGTTTACTGGAAATGCAAAACATGCTGCCGTATGCTACCGGTGCTAACCAGCAGATCATCAACAAGGTCATGGCGGATACAGGTGTGTCATTTAAGCCGAAATCAGTTTCTGGCAGTGGAAGTGGCGTAGTAATATCGGTCGAGGAACAGCTCGCAGAAAAGATGAGAGGCATGGGCATCGAGACCACTTCAAGCGCACTGCGCGGCCGTGCCCGTGTATATGACCAACAGGATCCTGCCTTTAGAACGCAGCAAGCAACTGGCGAACCAACCGTTGGTGGTGGTGCAGCAGGGCCATAGGGTAAAATTAGACAATGGCAAACTATAAAGTAATTCAAGATATTGAAGCAGAGGACAAGCTCCTGGGGTGGCTCACGCTCCGACAGTTTATCTATGCAATTGTGGTTGCACTCTCCGGATTTGTGGCCTTTAGACTTGCTCTAGCAATTAACTGGTGGGTCATCATACCGTTTCTGCCACACATGATCCTGTTTTCCGTGCTTGCTTCACCACTTGGACATGAGCAATCAAGTGAAATCTGGCTACTCGCTAAAATCCGCTTTTTCCTGAAGCCACGAAAACGTATTTGGGACCAGAGCGGTATTGTCGATCTCGTCACTATCACCGTGCCTAAGAAAATCGAGAAGCAACTTACCAAGAATCTTTCGCAAACAGAGGTAAAAAGCCGCTTAAAAGCCCTTGCCAATACTATCGATAGCCGTGGGTGGGCTGTGAAGAATGTGAATATAAACCTTTTTAGCCAGCCGTCATACGCTATGGGAAGCAATGGGTCCGACAGATTACTTGACCCCTCAACCCTGCCGCAGGAAGTACCCAACTATGATGCACAGTCTTTTGAGGATGTTCTAGACGAACAAAACAGCCCAACCGCGCAGCATTTCACACAGTTGATTGCTGATTCTACGCAAACCCAACGTGCTTCAATTGTCGCTAAAATGCAGCAGGCAAGTGTACAGGCGTCCAGCCCGCCAAGTAAGCAACCACAAGCTGATTACTGGTTTATGAATCAGCAGCAAGCTCAGCCGCCCACAACGCCAGGATACGCTACATTCGACAACTCCAGCCTCGTACAGCCAGGCCTTCCGCAAACAAATCCAATCGTTGCAGCCGATCCAACGGCGGATGAGCAAGCACTCGCAAAAGAATTACGTGAACATGCAAAATCAGTGACACCGAACTTTGGTCACATGCGTGTCCTGCAACCATTATCAGAACAGACGGCAGACACTGCGCAAACAACGTCACCTCCAAACAACAATACTTCGGTGACAGCACAGCCTGATCCTGCTATACTTGAACTTGCAAATAACGACGATCTCAACGTTGCGACACTGGCACGGCAAGCAAACAAAAAGCGCGAGCAGCCGCCAGAGGACGAGGTTATTATCTCACTTCGCTAAGATGAGTATCGTCGCATAGAGGGTGGTTTATTTAATCTATGGATCCTAATATCGTCAATCAGCCGGCCGGGCAGCAACCAGTACCTGGTCAATATCCGTTGCCGCCCGTGCCACCTGCGCCTGGGCAGGTTCCTGCTGGCTATGGCCCGCAACCTGCTGCCGTGCCAAATATTCCCGGCTACGTTCCGTTGCCGCCAGCCCCTGGGCAAGTGCAGCAGCAAATTCCTACTCAAGCTCCCTTGCAGTCTCAGACGGCGTCACAGCCACAGACCGGCGTCCGGCCAAAAACCAATCCCAACAGCACGCAGAATTCTCTCCAGATCGCAGAAATACGTGATGGTATTGTCATTATGAACGACGGTTCTTTCCGCGCAGTCGTTATGGTCAAATCAATCAACTTTGATCTGATGAGTCCCGAGGAGAGGGAATCAGTTGAGTACGCCTACCAAGGATTTTTGAACTCACTGTATTTCCCGGTCCAGATCTTTATTCGTTCGCAAAAAGTCGATTTGCGACCATATATTGAACGGCTCGATAAAATCCGCACTGAACATGAGAACATGTTGCTTGCACTCCTCATGGAGGACTACATCGGATTTATCGAAGGACTTTCACTCCAGACAAACATCATGGACAAGAAGTTCTACGTCGTTATTCCGTATTTCCCGGCATTTGATGCACAGAAGGCAATCAACCAGAGCAAAAACTTCTTTACGGGGCTCAAGGGACTATTTAACTCCGGCGAACAACACGTCGTTATTCATGA
This sequence comes from Candidatus Saccharimonadota bacterium, assembly GCA_028289075.1. Lineage (GTDB taxonomy): Bacteria > Patescibacteriota > Saccharimonadia > Saccharimonadales > JAQGGX01 > JAQGGX01. The sequence goes on from JAQGGX010000095.1 coordinate 11,442, forward strand.
AGGTGATCTTAATAAAGCTAAGGACGAACTACGCAATCGTGTCCAAGCAGTCTTAGGCGGCTTGCAGCAGTCCGGCATTCAGGGATTACCCCTCGACACCCAGGAACTCATCGAATTGTATTACGACTCATACAACCCCGACACTGCCACACGTCAGCAACTCAAAAACTTTGACGATCTAAGCACCCCAGTCGTGACCAAAGGTCAAGGCATGGCACCACAACCTAACCTAGACAGGGAGCTATCGTAATGGCATTTGGAAAGAAAAAAGAACAACCAATTGACCCTGTCGCAATCGCACAGGCACAACGCATGCGTGAACAGCAAGAGGTTAACGAAGCCTTCCAAAAGGGTATTACCGCACTACGTGACTTCATTGCGCCAAGTTCTATTGAATTTTCTGGTACTCACTTCCAGCTTGGCACGAGAATTGCGCGTACCTACTATATCTACGGTTATCCTCGCCAGGTATTTACCGGGTGGATATCAAGCATTGTAAACCTCGATGAAGTCATGGACTTGTCTCTGTTTATTTACCCCGTAGAGAGTCAGGTCGTGCTTGAAAACCTGCGCAAAAAAGTCGGTCAGCTTGAAGCCGGACTACAAATCGATGCAGAGAAGGGCCGTGTCCGCGACCCAGCCAAGCAAGCCGCCATCATGGACGCAGAAGAAATGCGTGACAAGCTCCAAGTCGGAGAAGAGCGCTTCTTCCGTTTTGGCTTCTACTTCACTATTTACGGGGGAAGCATGGACGAACTTGAGTTTGTTACGCACAAAGTCGAATCTATCCTTGGTCAGCAATTAGTGTTCTCAAAACCCGCGACCTCCCAACAAGAGCAGGGCCTAAACAGTACCGTACCTCAGTTTACTGACCAATTGCAGATCCGTCGTAACTTCAGCACCGGCGCACTCTCTACCAGTTTTCCGTTTACTTCTGCAGACCTTACCCAGGACTCAGGCATTTTATACGGCATCAATATGCACAACTCGGGCCTCGTGATCTTTGACCGGTTCTCTCTAGAAAACGGTAACGCCGTTGTCTTCGCCAAGTCAGGTGCCGGTAAGTCATTCACCGTGAAGCTCGAGGCGCTTCGCAGCATGATGCTTGGTACTGAAGTATTTATCATCGACCCTGAGAACGAATACCAACGCATGGCCGAAGCGGTTGGTGGTGCATACGTGCGCCTCAGCCTTAGTTCAAACACCCGTATCAATCCATTTGACCTGCCTAAGGTAGTGGATACCGATGAGGCCGACAACGCACTTCGCAGCAACCTCATTACGCTCCATGGACTCCTTCGCCTTATGATGGGTGGCGCGCAGGCACAGATGAGTGGCAACGCCGGTAATATGATGCCCGCATTGAGCCCTGTCGAGGAATCAGACCTCGATGCGGCTTTAATCGAAACCTATGCCAAAGCCGGTATTACGAATGACCCGCTTACGCACAATTCCACGCCTCCAACTATTAACGATCTTTATGACACGTTACTCCACATGGGAAACACCGGACCCCAACTTGCGCAGAGACTTCGCAAGTACACCACGGGAACATTCGCTGGCATATTTAGCCAGCAGAGCAACATCGACATCAATAACCAGTTGGTCGTATTCAACATACGTGACCTCGAGGACGAACTCCGACCGGTCGCTATGTACATCGTACTGAACTTCATTTGGAACAAGACAAAATCAGACCAAAAACGCCGCATGCTCGTAGTCGATGAAGCCTGGCAGCTCATGAAGTATGAGGACTCAGCCAACTTCTTGTTCTCGCTAGCCAAGCGCGCCCGTAAGTACAACCTTGGCATCACGACTATCACCCAGGACGTAGAAGACTTCATGGGATCACGAATGGGCCGTGCAATCGTTGCTAATGCATCAATGCAGATATTGCTCAAGCAATCATCATCAGCCGTTGATGTGCTCTCAGATGTCTTTAAGCTCACCAGCGAGGAAAAGAAACGCCTTTCTCAATTCCCCGTAGGGCAAGGCTTGTTTTTTGCAGGGCAGAATCACGTCCATATTCAGATTGCCGCTAGCCCAACGGAAACTGGGCTTATTACGACGAATCCAGAACAGATAAAACAAATGGGGCAAGGCGGGGAGATCAACCAGCCACAAGGGACAATAGATTTGAGCAATCGACTGTATCCAGGAGTATAATTGCAGTAGAACACCTAGGGGAAATGGGAAATAGATAAAAATGTCGGCTGATGACCGTGATAAATCAATAGACGAAGGACGCCTTGGTTCAGATGAGCTTGGTGATGCTGAGGACGCAGCCGCAAATCCCCAGTCAAGCAGTGCCGACAACAGCGAATCCGACCAGCTCGGAGGTGGCTACCGCAACGAAGAAAACAAAGGCATGGCTGGTCTCGCCAAAAAAGTCTTACTCCGAAGAAACGTTGCAGGCGGTGGAATTATAGGCAGCATCGTTGTTGCTGGCTTTACTTTTTTCGGCATTATCCAAGGTCCTATGCAAATCGTACATGTCGGTAAATGGCTTGAAAAAACTCACCTGGCTACAAATCAAGACTTTATGGATGGGCGCTCTGCGAGGTACATGTACTATTTCTTAAAAGGGAATACTGAACGCGCCCGGCTCGGTGCACTTGGCAACGTCATGGCCGACAAATGGGAGGCACGCATGCTCGACAAAGCTGGCATGAAGCCCGTCTACCAGCCAACAACCGGACGTTTTATTGGCTACGAAGTCGTCGACGAGGAAAAGGCTCAAGAGCATCTGGCGGATATGGAAACGGACAGTATAAATACAAATGCCAGACTGTCAGATGTGCCTGGACTGCAAGGCTCAAGCCGTTTTGTTGACCTCAGAGACGCCCGTTTTGCCGACCGTCGTTCTGTTATCCGTACCATGACGAGATCGACTGGCACCAGTAGAGTTTCGAGTGCCCTTGGCTCGCGTCTGCTTATTCACCGCGCCGGCGTTGATTTTCATCCATTCAAAAATGTAGTCCGCAAGGCTGGAGATAACCTTGCCGCGTATAATGAAAAGCGCAAAGAAGAAAGAGCCGAGCGCCGCCAAGCAGGCGCCGAACCTCCAGGAGCAAATGCGCCTCAACCAGGTCAGGTAGATACGAACGGTGACGGCAAGGTGGATGCGCCTGCCTCGGCAGACGCGGAGGCAGCAGCAGAAGGACAAAAGACATTAGACGGTGTTAGAAATGCTAGATCGGCCGGTGATCTCGACGTCATCAAATTCGATATAGGCAAAAAATTATTGGGTGGCGCAGCTGGGGCCGTCAGTACGCTCTGCATGGTAAAAGGAGTGGGGGATGAAGTCCAAGCCTCGCAGTTTAAGAACGTCACCCTGGTTATGGTGCGTATGGCCTGGGAAATCGTAAGCGCTGGATCGCAGATTATGTTTGGTAAAGTAGATCTTAATATGGATGAAATAGGCTCGCTCGCGAGCGATATGTACGACCCAAAAACGAAAACAAACATCATGGCCGCCGCAAGTATTCAAGCAGCGAGTGGACGCAAACCAACCGGTCCAGATATTCCCCCCGGAATCAAACCGAGTGCTATTAATGAAAAGCCATTATTGTTTAAGGTTATAGACAGTATAAAGGGCATGGATACAACCTGCGCGATCGATGCTGCTATCGGCAACCTACCCATCATCAAGCAAGTTGGCCAAATTACTTCTTTTGCGATTGATGCTGCCCTAAAACCATGGGGGATTTCCCAACAAACACTCGCCGACAGCCTTATCGACATGCTCGATGGATCACCGGTTGATAAGTTTGCCAGGGGTGGGCCACTAGGTGCGATTGTCGACACGGGCATGATGATTGGTGCTTCGCAAAACTGGCTGCCGGCCGGAGCGGTACAGCTTACGTCAGCTCAGGCAAAAGCTCTAAGGACAGATGCGGCGAGCAACTATCAATACGAACACAGTCAAAAATCACTCATGGCCCGTACCTTTGATCCGTACGATATTGATTCGGTAGCGGGCAGGGCAATACAGGCCGCCCCATCAAGTCCATCTACTGCGATTGCATCGTTAGTTAGTTCACCATTCTCGATTTTTTCATCGTTTAAATCACTACCATTCCAAAAGGTGTCGGCCGCAGAGACATATGATTATGATTATGGCGTTCCTATGTATGGCTACAGCCTTGACGAGATAAACGACCCGCGCTTTGCAGACCCATTCGCAAACGCCGAAAAAGTTGAGGCAAACGATGGCAAAACTCTCGAAAAACTCAACGAGGACTATGGTGTACCTTGCTTTGGCATGCAGGTTGACCCTAAGACAGGTAATCTTATCAGCGGAGAAGCCATTGACACCAGAACCATCCCCGACAAATGCGTAAACAACAAAGACGAAATGTTTATCCGCTACCGATTCTATTTGTCAGACAAGATAACTGAATTTTCACTGTCTTGTTACGAAGGCGACGCAGAATCATGCGCACAAATCGTGGGCGGAGCATCATCAACAACTGAAGGCCCCGCACAAGCAAATGTCGGCGTAACATCAGACGGATTTGTCTTCCCCCTCAAAACCACCAAAGAAACTATCACCAGTCAGCCTGATGATAACCGATGGTGTTACAAGGACGCTGTAAGTTGCCACCCTAACTACAAAGCCGCTGATATACACGCACCAGCTGGTACGCCAGTGCTGGCGGCGCGCGGCGGTAAGGTTGTCGTTGCCGAGAATAACGCGCCAGGTAAAGAAACCACCATAGTGACGATCAAGGGCGTAGACGGGCTGGTATACACCTACACGCACATGGGTATCGGCTCTATCGAAGTAAAGAAAGGACAGACTATTCCCGCAGGTACTCAAATTGGTAAAGTTGGCATGGGCTTCCGTGAAGGTACCAACGAACCATCATCCCATGTCCACCTCGATGTATTACCGGCCACGTTCAGTGAACGGCCCGAGTGTAGTCCCGTAGAAACATG
>JAQGGX010000054.1 GCA_028289075.1 Candidatus Saccharimonadota bacterium
CAAATTCTGCATTGACTGTGTATTGGCACGGGTCTAACGTGGAATATGAGGCTAGTAAAAACAGCCACAAAAAACGTCAAAGGAGGGCTTATTATGAGCTACATTAAACGCGTACCTAGACATTTAGACAGGGAGGGAATCGTGGAATTTATACGAAAAAACTACATCTATATTTTGGTTTTGGGTGTCGCGTTTTTTGTGGCCATATGCGCCACGCCCCGTGCAAATGCGGCTGCCTGTGATCTGACCGCGAAACTCGTGAATCCATGCCGTCCGCTGCTGGGCGCCACGGCAAGTAATTACTCTGGGGTGAGCGGTCCGAGGGATCAGATACAGGCACATGAATCACGAATTGGCCGTCCGGTTGATATCGTCCATTTGTACCACCCGGCTGGCACGCGTCCCATGTCTGAATCGGACAAATACTTTGCGAACCGTCCAAATACCATTCTGTCAGTAACGTGGAAGCCTGCTCGTAGTAAATGGGCTGAGGCGAATGGCAGCAATGCACAAGTAAACGCAGAGATTGATGCAGCCGCTGACAGTATCAAAGCCTTAGGGTCAACCAAAATCATGCTGACCCTCCATCATGAGCCAGAGAATGATGTCAGTGGCGGTGCTCCTGGATGCAATAAAAACATCTATAAAGGTTCCTATGGAACGCCAGCTGATTACCGTGCTATGTGGCACAACGTCCGTCAGCGCTTCGACAACAAAAAAGTTACGAATGTCGTCTGGGCCATTAACTTTATGGGCTTCCAGAAGTGGGACTGCATGATCGCTGACCTGTGGCCTGGGAACGACTATGTCGATTGGATTCACTGGGATCCATACAGTGAAAAGGGTAATTTCAAGGGCATGGTGCAGCGCTTCTATACGTGGATGGAAGACAACAGCACGAGCGAGCATGACTACGTTTCAAAGGCGTGGGGGCTTGCCGAATGGGGAAGCTGGCTCGGTGCCAATCAGTACAATACCTATAGGTTATATGCAGGTGCCAAGCAGGCCATACAAAACGATATGTTTCCACGCCTCAAGGCATACATGGTATTTGATGCAATGAAGACATCGAGGATTGGCTACGACCGCTTTGGTCAGCACGATCCTGTGGAGCTAGCGTATTACCGTTGGTTTGCAAGCGATCCAAGGTTTACTGACTCGTACTATTCAGGTAATCATGAATCGGTACCAACCTCTAGTAGTCGACCGACTCAACGATAAAATAACCAGAAAAGCTTGTGTATATTTGATACCATAGAGTGATGACAAGAACAGAACGATCATTCATGGACAAATTTTGGGAAGATAAGCATGGCCGGTTGGTCATCTGGCAGAAGCCGAATATATTCCTTATTGTAGGGATAGCAAGTCTTTTCATGCAGGTCTTGTTTGGGGCTGGCGGTATATCTGACTTTTCCCGTATCGTCGGGTCTATCAGCTTCGCAATCTGGGCGGTTCTGGAGATCGGATGGGGAGCCAGTTACTTCCGTCGCGTGTTAGGCTTCTGTGTGCTCGCATTCATGGTGCTCCTGCACGTATAAATAGTCAGACGGACTCATTGCTTATAAGGGGTGCTTATGTTATAATTACGACAAAGTAATGTAAGGTAGGCGCTTGGTTACCAGGCGCATTTTTTATGACAAAGCAGATTCAAGACCCAACCAAGATTCGTAACATCGCAATTATTGCGCACGTTGACCATGGCAAGACCACACTTGTCGATGGTCTTTTAAAGCAATCACAGACCTTTCGTGATAACCAGGCTGAAATGAGCCAGGACCTCATCATGGATAGTGGTGACCAGGAACGTGAACGCGGTATTACGATCACGGCTAAGGTGACCGCAGTGCAACACGGTGATTACCGTATCAATATTATCGACACCCCAGGACACGCTGACTTCTCTGGTGAAGTTGAGCGAACCCTCAACATGGCTGACGGTTGTATCTTGATCGTTGACGCTCAGGAAGGCCCGATGCCACAGACCAAGTTCGTACTCGGTAAGGCACTTGCTAATGAACTCAAGCCAATCGTTATTATCAATAAAATCGACAAATCCGGCAGTCGTATCAAAGAAGTTGAAGACGAATTAGCCGATCTTTTCCTCGAGCTTGCAGTACATGAAGATCAGCTGCACTACCCTGTGTACTACGCAATCGGCCGCGCTGGCAAGGCATGGGACACTCCTCCTGCAGACGCTGATGCAGACGCTGACCTCGAAACAATCTTCCAAGCTATTATTGACAAGATTCCAGCACCTGAAGTTGAACGTGACAAGCCATTCCAGATGCTTGTAACTGCGCTTGCGTGGGATACCTTTAAGGGCAAATACTCAATCGGCCGTGTTACTCGCGGTCAGGTAAAAGCTGGTGACCAAGTTGTTCTCTGCAAAAAGGACGGCACATTTAGCAAAGCCAAAGTCGATAACGTATTTATGAGCCACGGCGTCAGCCGCTTTGAAGTGCCATTGGGTGTTGCTGGAGATATCGTACAGCTGACTGGTGTTGGTGATGCACAAATTGGTGAGACCGTCGCTGACGCTATCGAACCAGAAGCACTGCCAGTTATTGAAGTTGAAGCTCCAACGCTTCAGATCTACTTAGGTCCAAACACCAGTCCGTTCAAGGGACTGGAGGGTGAATTCTCTACCTCTCGTCAGATTGGTGAACGGCTCAAGAAAGAAATGGAAACAAACGTTGGTCTTCGTGTTGAAGAGCAGGGTATTGGCTTCTTGGTTTCTGGTCGTGGTGAACTACACTTGAGCGTTCTTATCGAAACCATGCGCCGCGAAGGCTATGAGTTTGAAGTGGGTCGCCCTCAAGTTGTGACCCGCGAAGAAGGCGGCAAAACTCTCGAGCCTATCGAAGAAGTTATCATTGAAGTTCCAGCAGAGCACGTCGGTGCCGTACAGATGGAACTTGGTCAACGCCGCGCAACGCTCAAAGAACAGTTTGCGAGCCCTAAAGGTGTCACCAAGCTTGTATATGAGCTTCCAACCCGCTCACTCCTCGGTATGCGTAACATTCTGATGACCAACACAAAAGGTACGATTGTCATGAACAGTCTTACCAGTGGTTACCAGCCGCAAGGTGCAGCGCTACAGCAACTGCGCAGCGGTGTGCTTATCTCATTTGAAGCTGGCATTACGACTCCATACGCATTGCAGAACGCTGAAGCACGTGGCACGACATTTGTCGGCCCTGCTGAGAAAGTCTATGCTGGTCAGATCATTGGGCTCAACACCCGCCAGGAAGACATGGAAATCAATGTCTGTAAGGCTAAGCACCTGACTAACATGCGTAGCTCGAGCAGCGATGGTGTCGTACAGCTTACTCCCCCGGTTATCTTTAGTCTTGAGGAATGTCTAGACTTCATCGAGAACGATGAATTACTCGAAGTTACTCCTAAGAACCTTCGTCTCCGTAAGCGTGAACTCGATCAGAGCAAGCGCAAGCGCCAAGGCAAGTAGAGCTCTCTACTTCTAATCTCTTTTTTGATCACTCCCGAAAGGAGTGCAGCGAAAGAAAGAAAACAAGTTTTAGCTAGCTAATGTAATGCTGCTTGTGCTTAACTTTTATAATGGCAGGTTATAAGGGACATATTGCAGGGGCTGTCGCAGCGTGCGGCGTATACGTTGTGGGCGCGACGTTTTTACCTGGTAACATCCTGGAACAAACGGGCGGGCTTTTTAGCGACTGGCAATTTGTAGCTGGTTTGTTTGTGGTAGCTATGCTCTTCGGCTTGTGGCCGGATATTGATACGAATTCTAAGGGTCAGGACATATTCTTTGGGGCGGCTTTTCTGCTCGATATTGTGCTGATTGCACAGGGCTATATAGAAGCGGCAGCGTACCTGGGGCTGCTTGCTATGACACCGATTATCGGCAAACACCGTGGTTGGACGCATAGCAAAATCGCCATGGTACTGGTGCCATTGCCGATTGTGCTCGTGTCCTACTTGTATCGTGAAAGTGTCGCACCAACGACATTAATTATTTATGGTGCTGCCGTTACGGGCTATTTCAGCCACTTATTGCTCGATGGCAAGATTACCCGTCATATTGCTATTCGCAGCCGAAGCGCATGGTGATAACCGCATGGATTGTGAAATAAATACTATTGTTGTTACCTGCAAACTGCTAATGTTCTAGATATAAGGGAAAATGAAGGGGAATGAATGTCTGCTTTAATCGAGACGAATAACCTAATAAAAACATACGGAAAAGGCGAAGCGGCATTTACTGCGCTCAAAGGCTTGTCCCTTGAAATTAAAGAAGGCGAAACAGTAGCCATTGTTGGTAAGAGTGGTTCAGGCAAATCGACACTGATGCACTTACTCGCGCTACTCGATACGCCGACTACAGGTTCGGTTTCTATCGACGGTAAAAATGCTACCAGTCTCAAGCGAAGGCAGGTCGACCAACTTCGTAATAATGTCTTTGGATTTGTCTTCCAGCAGTTTTTTTTGAATGCAAACGATACAGTACTCAATAACGTTATTTTGCCGCTCAAAATTGCGGGTGTTGGCGTGCGTGAACGTAATAAGCGGGGTCTGGAAGTGCTCAGGGCCGTTGATATGGAAGACAAGGCCAAGAACAAAGCTTCAGACCTGAGTGGCGGGCAAAAGCAGCGCGTTTGTATTGCTCGCGCGCTGATTAATGAGCCTAAGATCATCTTTGCAGACGAACCAACAGGTAACCTCGACAGTAACACGGGTGGAAAGATCGAAGACTTACTCTTCAATTTGAACCGCGAAAAAGGCATCACCATTATTTTTGTAACACACGATGATGAATTGGCTGCACGTTGCCAGCGTCGTATCTACATCAAAGACGGTGAGATTGAGAAGGAGAACAAATAGTGAATTACAGAGACATTATCCTTACCGCAAATGGCAACTTGCGCAAAAGCAAGCTACGAACGTTCTTAACAATTTCTGCTATTTTTATCGGCGCATTTACGCTCATGATGACATCGGGTGTTGGTTATGGCCTTCGCTCATATGTCGACCAGCAGGTAGCTGGCGTTGGAGCTGAAGATGCCCTATTCATCACGATGGCCAGATCCCAGGAAAATCCACTTTCAAGTGACGTCAAAGAATACGATCCAAACAAAAAAGCCGACTTGTCATTTGGCCAGTTGCAAGCTTTGCAGCCTATGGACCTAAATCGTATCAAAGAAACAGAGCACATTAAGAGCATTCAGCCGATGTATTCAGTGGAGCCTTTGTACATTACTGCAGGACAAAAGAAATATGTAACTACGCTGTCACAGGCGCTTGATGGCATCAATCAGGCAATGTTGTCAGGGCGTATGGTGAATGAAAAGGCTCGTGAATACGAAGTAACACTGCCGCCATCATATGTAAATGGACTCGGATTCGCGAACGAACAAGACGCAGTCGGCAAGAAGGTAACCTTTGCCTTCAAGAATGCTACCGGTGAACAGTTCGCGAAAGACGCGACTGTAGTTGGTGTGCAGCAAAAGTCACTGTTGAATGCCAACGCGATGAGTGGCAATACGGCGTTTGTTGAGGACGCATTTAACAAGTCAACCGCTGGACTGCCAACGTTTCAGAAAGACCGCTACCTCTACGCACATGCCAAATTTGATACCAGTATCAGTGACGTACAGTTGAAGGACCTCAAGACTAAGCTAAAGACTATGGGCTATGATGCGCAAACACTGGATGATCAATTGGGACTCATTAAGAACGTTATTAATGGTATTACTTCGTTCCTGACTATCTTTGCAGGTATTGCGCTATTGGCTGCAACCTTTGGAATCGTGAACACGCTGCTGATGGCTGTACAGGAACGTACCCGTGAAATCGGCCTCATGAAAGCGCTAGGAATGAGCCGACACAAGATATTTACACTCTTTAGCATTGAAGCAATTCTGCTTGGATTCTGGGGGAGTTTAGCAGCACTTATTGCCGCAAATATCATTGGTCCAATTGCGAACAGCGCAGCGAGCAAAACAATATTTAAGGACTTCGATGGGTTGCATCTACTGTCATTCCCAGCCGTGCAGATGATCATGATCATGTTGCTCATCATGGCTATTTCCTTCATCGCAGCTACGCTGCCCGCTCGTCGTGCAAGCCGTCTTGATCCAATCGAAGCACTTCGTTACGAATAAAATGCGATTAATTTGCACATTCCGCACCACCTCTGCTGGAAAGCAAGCTGACCGATGCGGAATGTGTGTATAATAGGGCCGTGACACAAGAAGAGGCGCTAGCAATACTTGATAGTGGGGCATCAGTTCTCCTGACCGGAGCGGCCGGTACTGGCAAAACGTATACGTTGAACCAGTTCATTAAGCGTGCTCGTAAAAAAGGCAAAAACATTGCCGTGACGGCAACAACTGGCCTTGCTGCCACGCACCTTGGCGGCAACACGATTCATGCCTGGTCTGGTATTGGCGTACATGATGAGCTGCCGCGCAAATTCGGAGAAAAAATGAGTAAATCGCGCCGTGAACTCATTAACGGCGCAGATGTGCTGATCATCGACGAGATCAGTATGCTTCATGATTACCGGCTTGATATGGTGGACGAGGCATTGCAGCTTGCCCGTGGAAGCGATAAACCCTTCGGCGGCCTCCAGGTAATACTCTGTGGTGACTTCTTCCAGCTACCACCAGTTAATCGCCGCGATAGCAAGCAAGGAAGCTTTATTACCAGTTCAAACGCCTGGCAAAACGGTGCATTTGATGTCTGCTACTTACAGCAGCAATATCGCCAAACCGATGACCAAGCTTATACCGATATTCTTAATGGCATTCGTGCCGGCGTACTCATGCGTTCGCAACTCGAGCTACTCAATTCCAGGGCGCAAGCAGTTGATGATCCATTCACCGTCCGCACACGACTCCTCACGACCAACGCTGATGTCGATTCGATCAACCTTAAACATCTTGATAAGTTAGAGGGTGAAACCTACGAATATTACACCGAAACAACAGGCGGCAAGCAGTACATCGAAACGCTGAAACGTTCATGCCTTGCACCCGAAACGTTGCAGCTGAAGCGTGGTGCCATGGTGATGTGTATCAAAAACAGTCCTGATAAGCGCTATGCAAACGGCTCGCTCGGCGAAGTTATTGATTTTACTGACGATGATGACCACTACCCTGTAGTGCAATTGCATAACGGGCTTAAAGTAACTATCAAACCGGACACCTGGGAACTCCGTGACGGCCACAAGAAGCGAGCGAGCCTGTCGCAGCTACCGCTTCGGTTGGCATGGGCGATTACCGTGCACAAGAGCCAGGGTATGACGCTCGATGCAGCTCGGATTGATCTGTCGAACGCATTCGTCGAAGGTATGGGCTACGTTGCGTTGTCGCGTGTTCGTGGTCTCAGGCATCTTATACTCGACGGTTTTAATAACATGGCGCTGCGCACGAGTCCATTGGCCCGACAAATTGACCTTACGCTCCGCGAAGCAAGTGACAGAACCCGCCAATCTCATCGCCGTACAATTGCAAACTACAACGATTAAATCTACTTTGCGGTTGAACGCAGGAGCGCCTTCAAGCTAGACTAGAGATATGATCAAAAAAACCGTCATCCCAACTCCCGTGGAGCTTGCTCGCAAACTACTTCGCAAGCAAAACGATTTGACGCCAGCCGATATCGAGCCTGCGCTCGCGTATCTCACTGAGTACTGGAAAAAGCTCGAACGCCATCATCCCAAAGATGACGGCAGCCTCATTGGCGTGCCGCATCCGTACCTTGTACCTTCCTATGCCGAAGGTCACGAATTTGATTATGACGAACTCTTTTACTGGGATAGTTACTTTATGATCCAAAGTCGCCTCGGTGAAGAAAACAAAGCGCTGAACATTGGTATCTTGGATGACCTTCTGCATGAGTTTAAGCGCTACAAAATTATTCCAAATTCTTCCCAGATGTATATGACCAGCCGTTCCCAGCCGCCGTTCCTCACGAGTTTTATTTTTGATCTATATGATGCATATGATCTTGATAACAAATGGCTCAAAGGAGTCATTGCGACTGCCAAAGAAGAATATCAAACCGTCTGGATGGGTACACGCAAGCCAAATGCTCGCCAGGTTTATCAAGGCCTAAGCCGTTACTACGATCTCAATTACCTCCATGATCTTGCCGAGGCTGAGAGTGGGTGGGATATGACTACTCGTTTCAACCGCAAGGCGCTCAACTATTTACCGGTAGATTTGAACGCACTGCTCTACAAGTACGAAAGTGATTTTGCCCGTGCTGCCCGCATTCTTGGTGATGAAGACGAAGCAATCGAATGGGAGTCTCAGGCAGCTGACCGCAAAGGCAAAATGAATCGCCTGATGTGGAGTGAACTCAAGGGCCTCTACTATGACTATAATTACGCCAAAGAAAAGCGCGGTACCGTTTCTTCGCTGGCTACGTATTTTCCCCTGTGGGCCGGTATGGTGTCCGAAGAACAAGCCAAGGATCTCGTCCGGGCTTTACGCCGTTTCGAGAACAGAGGTGGACTCGCTACGACTGATACACCACCAATGAACCAGTTCGTTCCGGGTAAAATGCCGACTCAGTGGGCCTATCCGAATGGTTGGGCGCCGTTGCAGTACATAGTCGTTAAGGGCTTGCAGCGCTATGGCTACCACGACGATGCAAAGCGGATTGCTATGAAGTGGCTGCGCGCCAACAATGAATGGTTCAAAGAACATGGATTATTCCTGGAGAAGTACAATGTTGTTTCTCCGGATAAGCCGCCAGCCAAGGGTGTCTACCCATCTCAGACTGGTTTTGGCTGGACAAATGCAGTATTCGAGCGCTTTGCCCAGGAATTTGTACTGAACGATGACAAGCGATAACGAAGAAGACAAACTGCCGTGCGCTGACAAAATGGTGTTTGACACGCAAAAGGAAGCCGAGGCTATGGCGGTTGCTGTCGATTGGCAACATGGCTCCAGCATGCGCGCTTACAAATGCCGTTATTGCCACCTCTGGCACCTCTCCAGCGCTTAGTGTTTTCAGAGGAATGAGTACTCATCCCCTGGAGCCTCAGTGGCCCGGAAAGGTTTTTGGTTACTTTTTAGACAAAAAGTAACTCGGTAAAACGCTCCCGAAGGAGCGTACCGAAATATTCTCAAGTAGTTTCTCTGCACCCTCTGGACAGGGGTGGTATAATAGCTTCATGTCAATAAATATCTATTGCTTGCAAATGCTCATGATGCCCGTGTGGCTATAGATATTGTTTTTCTCTTATTTTATAAACGTAAAACCTGAACAAGATCCAGGAAACAAGGTAGACTATAATAATGAACTATTTCGTAACCACCTCTATTCCGTATGTAAACGGCGAACCGCACATCGGCTTTGCTATGGAGCTGATCCAGACAGATGTACTTGCTCGCGCTGCCCGCGCTCAGGGCAAGCCAGTTATTTTCAGTACCGGTACTGACGAACATGGCGGAAAAATCGAAGAAAAAGCCAAAGAACTCGGTATTACTACCAAGCAGCTAACCGATGACATGAGCGGAAAATTCCGTGATCTTGCAAAGCTGTTAAACATCAGCAATGACCGCTTTATCCGTACAACCGATGCCGGTCATGAGCAGCGTGCTCAGATCATCTGGAAAGCACTCGAAAAAGATATCTACAAAGGCAGCTACACCGGGCTGTACTGTACAGGTTGTGAAACATTCGTAACTGAGGCGGTAGCCAAAGAAAACAACAATGTTTGCCCTCTGCATAACAAGCCGTACGAAAAGCTCGAGGAAGAGAACTACTTCTTCAAACTGAGTAAATACGCTCCAGAAATCCAGAAAGTCATCGAAAACGGTTCATTCAGAATTGTTCCGGCAACCCGTAAGCATGAGATTCTGAATGTTATTAAAGATGGTTTGGATGATATTAGTATTAGTCGTCCTAAAGACAAGATCTCCTGGGGTATTCCGGTTCCTGGTGACAAGACACAGGTAATGTATGTCTGGTTTGAAGCGCTTATGAACTATATAACCGTGCTCGGCTATCCTGAACACGAAGATTTCAAGAAATTCTGGCCTGCAAATGCACAGGTGGTCGGCAAAGACATTATTCGCTTCCATGCTGCTATCTGGCCTGCAATGTTGCTTTCACTCGGTCTACAACTGCCAAAGCTGCTGTTTGTGCATGGATTCATCACGGTTGATGACAAGAAAATGAGTAAATCAATTGGCAACGTCATCGCTCCAAAGCAGATCATAGATGAATATGGTGTCGATGCGCTCCGTTACTACTTCCTGCGCCACGTACCTTCGTACGAAGACGGTGATTTCTCATGGGACAAACTTCACGCTGCTTATAACAATGAACTTGCCAATGAACTCGGCAATGCCGTACAGCGAACAACGGCCATGATTAAGCAATATCAGAACGGCATCATTGGTGATATTCCGCCAGCCTCACATGACCAGGCCCAGTACTGGGAAGCACTCGAACACTGTCGCTTTGACAGGGCGCTCGACGAAGTCTGGGAACAAGTCCGCGGACTGAACCAGTACATCGACGAAACCAAACCATGGAAAATTAGTAAAACAGGCGATGCCGACCACCTCCGTGAAGTACTTGCATACCAGGTGAGTAGCTTGCTCGAAATTGCTGAAATGCTCGAACCATTCATGCCTGAAACTGCTAGTAAGATCCACCATATCTTCACTGATGGTGTGGTGCGCAACATTGAAGGTACCCTGTTCCCGCGTAAAGAAACTGCTGTTACGGCAGCAAAGTAGGCAAGGTGAGCGCGCTACAGTTCTTCGACACGCACTGTCACATCCATGAGATCCTGAAAAACGCGGGTGGTGACGGTGAGACCAATTCTCGTTGGCACAAAGCGGATATAACGAATCCGGATGACGTTATACAGAACGCCATTTCGGAAGGCGTAACCCGAATGGTGTGTGTCGGAACAAGCGTTGAGGACAGTGAGCTGGCTGTGGATTTTGTCCAAGAACGCGCTGCGACATGGGCCAGTATTGGTATCCATCCTCACGAAGCAAAGCGTTACGTAGAAGACACTGAAGCCTTACAGACTTTTGCTGATCTTGCAACCAAGCCGAAGGTAGTTGCGGTGGGCGAATGTGGACTGGATTTCTACTACACTCACTCTCCGCGCGCTGATCAAATAAAGATCCTGGAGTTTCAGTTGGATATTGCCCAGAAGAACGATCTGCCGCTTATATTTCATGTACGGGATGCCTTTGATGACTTTTGGCCGATATTTGACAATTTCCAGGGTCTGAGGGGTGTTATCCATAGCTTTACGGCAAACACACCGGTATTAGAGCAAATCATGACCCGGGACCTCTACGTAGGCCTGAATGGCATAATGACGTTTACCAAAGATGGTCAGCAATTAGAGGCCGCTAAGGCTGTACCGCTTGATAAGCTTGTGCTTGAGACTGATGCACCATTCTTGACCCCTGTTCCTTTTCGTGGTAGAATTTGTGTGCCGAAACATGTGCGGGTGACCGCCGAGTTCTTATCCACTCTTAGACAAGAGCCTCTCGCCGAGCTAGCTCGTGCTTCGACTGCAAACGCATTAACTTTATTTAGAATTTAGATTATGTCCTCACCGAAACACGACCATTCCAACCAGTCTCTCGAATTTCTCCGCCAACAAAAAGGTGGCGCTGGCGAGGCTATTAGCATGCAGCGTCGCGGCACGATTGACGCTGCGCGTACTTGCTTGACCCACGCACTACAACAGATGGGAATTGATACGGAAGCACCAGTTATCCACTTGACCGATTATATGCGCAAGCCTGTGGCCGAAGCGGTTGTCCAGCCAGAGCCTGCAACTGTTACTGACCTCAATACATACAGAGAGCAGACCGCTAGTGCTCCTTCTGAAGAGCAAACACAGGGAAGCGGCATGGACCTGGACGCGATACGCAGTCGTATTGACGCAGAATCTACTGAAACCCCTCGAACCTATGACGGACAGGACTTGGCTGCGTAATGTTCAAAAAGCTGTTAAACGGTATTACTGAGCAACGGTTAGCCGAAAAGCGAGCAGAACTGTACCGTAACCTTATCCGTCACGAAGCCCGCATTGGCGGTCAGATCTTTGGACCAGTCCAAAAGGGCGGTCGACGGGAATTCTTCTGTTTAGACGAGCGAACATGGGTCTGGCACGAAGAATGGGTTGACCAGCGCGGTCAGCACCAAACCAAGACTACTCGCTATGATGTTCGCCCTGATACCATTTTGAAAGTACAAGATGGCCACTATACTCATGTCTCCAAAGATGAAGCAAAGCGCTTGTACGAAGCGGCTCGTACCTACCAGGAGCGTGTTGAGCGCGAACTGTACTCTTTTGCCGCCTAGAGCTTTATAGTTTAACTATGTCTACATCCATTTATTTTGATTACGCCGCTGCGACGCCGCTTGCCCCAGAAGCGCGTAGCGCTATGGAGCCATACTTTTCTGAAAAGTTTTATAACACCTCAGCACTCTACTTGAGCGCCAAAGAAGTAGCTCGCGATGTGGCGGCAGCACGTGCTGCAATTGCTAGCTGGTTTGGCACACGACCAACTGAAGTCGTGTTCACAGCTGGCGGTACCGAAGCCAACAACCTGGCTATCCAAGGAGTTATGGACCAGTATCCTGAAGCCAATATCATCGTGAGTGCTATTGAACACGAAGCAGTACTACAACCGGCAGAAAAATATCCACACAAGATCGCCCCTGTAAATTCTCAAGGGCTCATTGATCTTGACCAGCTTGGGCAGCTGATTGATGAGCAGACGGCACTCGTGAGTATCATGTATGCCAACAACGAAATTGGCACGATCCAGCCGATTCGGGCGGTTGCCCAGATGATTGCTCGCATTCGTGATGAACGAAAAAAAGCAGGCAACAACACGCCGCTCTATCTCCACACTGATGCCTGCCAGGCGGCAAATTACCTTGATCTGCACGTATCGCGCCTTGGTGTCGACCTTATGACCACAAATGCCGGTAAAATATACGGTCCCAAACAATGCGGTGCGCTGTTCGTGCGCGCTGGTATCAGCCTAAATCCTCAGATCTTAGGTGGCGGCCAGGAGCGCGGGATTCGGAGCGGTACCGAAAATGTGGCAAACATCGTAGGTTTTGCAGCTGCACTTGATCTCGTCCAGTCAACCCGTGAGAATGAAATACAACGCTTAAAATCACTCCAGAACCTGTTCTTTGATCTGCTTGAGCAGAAATTGCCCAGTGCGATCATCAATGGTTCAAGGAAGACCCGGCTGCCAAATAATATTCATGTTACGTTTCCTGGCGTTGATAATGAACGCCTCATGATGAGTCTGGACGAGCGGGGTATCCTGTGTGCCACGGGTTCTGCCTGCAGTGCCAGCAGTGATGAGCCATCACACGTACTCACTGCGATTGGCTTGAGCGACGCAGACGCCCAAAGCAGCCTCCGCTTTAGTCTTGGCCGGGGTACAACTGAGGCAGATATCCACCGAGTGATTGACGAACTTATTGCAGTTATTGGCTAGTTTGATTCTTTCTAGCGGTAGGATATACTTAATGTAGTTTTCTAATACTATTATGTTTAAGACAAAAATAAAGCCTTATCTATCAGTGCATCGCCTACTGGCGTTTGCTGGTCTTGTTGTACTGGTGTTTTTGAGTATCCAGACTTCTTTGGGAGCGCAGAGCTTCACGCAGGGATATGGTGCCGATGAAACGCTGCAACGGGGCATGATCATCAAGATTAAGGAGTCAGACACAACCAAGGTAGAGCCGGTTACCTATGAAACTGCCGATAAAATGCACGGTTTGGTTGTAGATCCTAATGACGCTCCGGTGACGATTTCTTCTGAAGGCAAGAAAGTATTTGTGGCAAATTCTGGCCATTATGACGTTCTGGTGACGACCCAGAATGGTGCGATTAACCCCGGTGACTATGTGGCAGTATCGGCGCTGCACGGTATTGGTATGAAGGCAGGCACAAAGGAACTCGTCGTTGTGGGTAGGGCACTCGGTAGCTTTGACGGCAAGAGCGGTGCAATTGGCAGCGCAGAGATCAAGGATAGTGCCGGCAAGACGAGCAAGGTAAGCATTGGCCTTGTCAGTCTCGACATCAGCGTCTCGCGAAATCCGAACCTCAAACTTGAGGAGCCTAATCTACCTGAATTCTTGCGCCAAGCCAGTGAAGCTATTGCAGGTAAAAAAGTAAATCCGGTCCGTGTTTATATCGGCACGATCATATTTGTTATCAGCTCAATCATCGCTGCCGTCCTGTTATATTCAGGGGTGAGAAGCGGTATTATCTCTATCGGTCGTAACCCGTTATCCAAAAAATCAATTATCCGAAGCATGTTCCAGGTGGTCATAACCGGATTAATTATTTTCGTAACAGGGCTTTTTGGGGTATATTTAATACTAAAGTTGTAATGGTTTTATAAGGTGGGATTAAAAGAGTGGATACTTGGGGGTTAGGGCTCATACTCGGTAGCTTAACTGCCTCTACTGCTGCCTTTGTTTGGCTGGCACTGAAGCTGGGTGGCAAAAGCAAAAAGGGTGGCAGCATGACCGGTGACGATTTCGCCGATCAGGCTAAAAAAGACGTCGAACATATCTTCAATGATGAGTTTCGCGAAGAGCTTCGTAATCGTGGCCGGCTTCACTTCGAGAAAATTATCGGTGAGAACGCTATGTTCTTGCAGCAGGACTTACGTCTGACTACTTCCCAGCTGAACGAATACATGAAGACCGAGATTACCCGGAAGCTTCAGGAAGAGTTC
Source organism: Candidatus Saccharimonadota bacterium (assembly GCA_028289075.1). Taxonomy (GTDB): domain Bacteria; phylum Patescibacteriota; class Saccharimonadia; order Saccharimonadales; family JAQGGX01; genus JAQGGX01. The sequence continues at coordinate 14,748 of JAQGGX010000054.1, forward strand.
ACTAAGTACGAAGAATCAATTACCGATGCCAAGCAAATGGCAATTGAGTCTATCACTAAGACGCAGGAGACTATTGAGCAACAGCGTCTGATGATGAGCCAACAGCTGTCGCAGGAACTTGCCAATGAAAAGACCCGACTTATTGACCGTTTCGAAGAAAACATGGCTGATATTGTAAACCACTATGTACTCGCCGCTGTTGGTAACCAGATTGACCTCAACGACCAGCTTGAATATATTCTGAGCGACCTGGAAGCAAACAAAGAAGCGATTATTAGAGATCTGAACGATGGAGCATAATAACAGCATTCTGGTACTTCCTGTGGGAGCAGTCGGCCGACTCGATGTGGGCCGATTACTTCGCGAAGCGGAAGCGCTTGACGAATTCTTGACTCAGGCTGCCGTGCGGGAACCAGGTACAGCCTTAAAGTTGCCAAAAACCAGCAAGCTGCTCGATGATATGCTTACCTCCAATAAGCTCAATGGTCTTGTCGTCGAGGATCGCCAGCGGATTATCAGTTTTCTCCAGTCGGTTAAAGGTCAGGCTCCAACCATGCACATAAGCTTCAGCGCCGACCCGTCACCACTATTCGTGCAACGACTCGTTTCATATCTCCGCGCGGAAATTCATCCGTTAGTACTGCTTCAGATTGGTCTCCAGCCAAATATCGGTGCCGGTTGTGTCGTGCGCACCACAAACAAGTACTTTGACTTCAGCTTGCGTCAACGTTTCAAAGAGAACCGTGGTGTGCTGATGTCCAAACTCCAAGGATTGCCGGACAAAAAACCTGAGACACCAGTCCCTGTTGCTGTCGGTGCACCTACCGCTCCGGAGGTAGCTTCAGTATGAGCGCAACCGGAAACCAGCACTTTGACCGACTTATAGAATCCGGCAATCCTGTCGGCGAAGTTATCGCTGTCGATAAATTCCTTGTGCGCGTCCGTGGCGTACAGCCGTGTAATATTCATGCGCTCATTATGTTCGAGGACGGCAGTAAAGGGTTCGTGCACCAGGTGTACGCTGATTATGTCGTTATTCTGCACCTGGGTGCGGATACGTTACGCATCGGCATGATTGCCGTACTGCAACACCAACAGCTCGTCTGTAAAGTCGGCAAGGACTTCATTGGCCGCGTTATCACTGTGACTGGTGAACCTTTGGACGGTAAAGGCCCGATTGCAGCCGATGCAGCCTGGCCGGTATTCAACCTGGCGCCTCCACTATACGAACGTAAACTGCTCGATACACAGTTGGAAAGCGGTGTGACCGCTGTCGACGCACTATTCCCAATCGTACGTGGTCAACGTATGGCGCTCCTCGGTGACAGTAAATCTGGTAAAAGTACGCTAGTAACTCAGCTGACGATCAATCAGAAAAACACTGATCAGGTGGTGGTGTACGCGCTAATCGCTAAGCGCCGTAGTGACGTGGACACCCTGCTTTCCCGTTTGCAGGAAAATGGCGGCCTCGAGAAGGCTATCGTGGTCGTATCTACGATGTTTGAATCGCTCATCATGAGCTACATAGCTCCGTACGTGGCCTGTGCCATGGCTGAATACCTTTGGCAGCAGCTCAATCAAGACACAATTATTATTTATGACGACTTAAGTAGTCATGCCCACGCTTACCGTGAAGTCGCCCTAATGTCCGGAGTGAGTCCTGGACGTGACTCCTATCCTGGTGACATGTTCTACGCTCACTCAAGTCTATTGGAGCGTGCCGGGCGCCTTGAACGCAATGGCGCGCATCTTACCAGTATTCCGTTGATTAACGCGTCTGGCGGTGACATTACGGCCTATCTGCCAACTAACGTCATGTCAATTACTGACGGGCAGTGGATTTTGGATATGAACATTTTCCGCAATGGTATTCGTCCAGCTGTGAATATTGGTCTGTCCGTGACCCGTGCCGGTGGTGTCGGTCATAACAAACGCCAAAAGGGACTGGCTGCAGAGACACTCAAGATGCTTGCCACCTACCGTCAGGCAGAAGAGTTTTCTCACTTCGGTACCGAACTTGCTGCCGATGCAAAACGTGCGCTTGCGACTGGTAAGCGCGTGTTCGAACTGCTGACACAGAATCCGGGTGACACCTATTCATTGATGGCCCAACAGTTGATGCTCGATATCGTTCTGCACCTCAAAGATGGTGAGGAGCTCGACGTCAATGCAATGAAGCTGAACGTACTTGACTTCGCTCCCAAGATTACGAGTGACGATGTCTTTGATCAAATCCGGGATGAACTGAAGAAGAAGTGTGTGACTGGAACTCCAGTAGAAGAGCCCAAGCAAGAAGAAGGAAAAGATAACGTGAAAGCCGCACCAAAAGACGACTCCAAGGATACTCCAAAACCAGATTCTAAGAAGGAAGATTCCAAATCCGGCGAACTGAAGAAAGACGAAGCCAAACCAGCAGAGACTAAGTCTGAAGAACCAAAACCAGAAGAAGCGAAAAAAAACGAGCCAGCACTAGCGGAGGCTAAAGAGTAATGGGTAAGCGACCAGCCGAAATCGAAAAAGACGAACACGCTATGGCAACCCTAGTGGAGTTGACCAGTGTGTTCGAAGGTATCGCCAGTATGCGTATTGCTCAGATCAAGAACCAGGTTCTGGAAGCTACCAAATTCTTTGACGAACTCTGGCATATCTATTCGCAGCTCCGCGTTGACAGCCTGTTCCGCTTCGGTCGCGGCCAGGAAGAAGACAAAGTTATCGACAAAGAACTATACATAATCATTACTGCTGAAGGTGGTTTTAGTGGTGACATCGACCAGAAACTGATCCAGCTCATGATCCATACCTATGACAAAGAAAAGAATGCCATCATAGTTATCGGTCACCATGGAGCGCTTCAGCTGGCGCAGCGAGGTATCTCGTACGAGAAGTATTTCAAGCTACCCAACAAAGACACGGACATCAATGTCACGCCGATCATCAATGAAGTGCAGAAGTACCGCAATACCGTTGTGTTCTACCAGGAATACATCTCACTCATGTCACAGGAAGCCAAGCGAATTGAACTGTCCGCAGCCGTGGGTGAACAGAGCAAGATAACGACTGAAGCCGAAGAAGTCATTAGCGAAGCTAACTATATCTTTGAACCAAGTACGTACGATGTCGTTGACCACCTTGAGAGCTCTATGCTCCACATCGCCATGAGCCAACTCATCCTTAACTCCAAGCTTGCGCAGTACGCATCACGTTTCCGTGCCATGTCCGCATCGCATACCCGTGCTGATGAGGCAAAAGGTGAGCTGCATTTGTCATACAACCGCGCGAGACGTGCTATCAAGGACGAACGCTTGAAGGAGATTATTAAC
>JAQGGX010000057.1 GCA_028289075.1 Candidatus Saccharimonadota bacterium
TGAACATTTAAAATTAGCATAAACATACGGTATTGCTGTTTGTATCATACCTACTCCTCATACTTTTAAGTATAGCGTTGCACTAGAGCGTTGACCGTTAGTGGGATCGCTTTACTGTGTTTCGCTCTTTCATTGCGGCGTGCTCGGAGTAAACTCCTGCGCGCGTCCTCGTTCCACCGAACCCACGACAATTGTCAGCTAGAGCTGCCAAGTCGTAGAACCGCATCCCGCTGAGAGCAGCCAAACAAAAAGCCCCATCTGCGATGAGGCATTTTGTTTGGAGGGTCCAGTGGGACTCGAACCCACGACACCCTGCTTAAAAGGCAGGTGCTCTAACCAGCTGAGCTATGGACCCTCGTCGGCGCTAGCTTTTAAGCTAGCAAGCCGGCGAGCATAAAATAAATTTCTGCTCTCGGCTCACTAGCTTATCGCTTCGCCTCCTCTAAATTACCCAAACGGTCGACAAGCTCCCTGGTTTGGTCAATTTGTTCACTCCTTTGATTGAAAGGTCATTCAAATGCAGTGGAGGGGAAATTAACTCCTTACATTATCCGTATTTTCAAGAAAAAGTCAATTGCTACAACACCTTGAGTGAGTTTAATGATGTTTCTTGCCGGAATGGTCTTCACGGCTACGGTAGGTGAACCATGTAAGAAGCAGCGTCAACACCGAAGCAGCTCCAACAATAAGCCCCTGGGAATTCTTGAAGTACGGTCCAACAGCGCTACCAAATACTTGCCCTTGCAGGTCGCTTGGCAAAATCGGCAACGTCAGAGCAGCCAGCATTATGCCCGATGCAACCACAGGGAGGAAGTGCAACAGTATCTTTGAAGTTGGCAATGTTTTCCGCAGGAATATAAACGTCAGAAGCAATGGCAAACCGAGCACTGCCAGCTGCGCTATCATCGGGCCGTTGCTGCCTTTGATGAACATTTCACCGACATTACCTGCATCTCGGCCCAGATATAAAACCAGCAGGTTGCCAGCCGCAATGCTTAAAAATACAAACACTGCATTTACCCGTAGGAGCAACGAAAGCAATGCCGGTATTCCGGCGATAGAAGCGATAAGCACAAGCGGCATCATAGGCTCATAATAGCATACGGACTATAGTTTTACGGTCTGTCCTAGCCCTAAACCAAGCTTGTTCGCCGTGCCGGCGTTGACCTCAACAACATAGCGGGCCTGCGCATCAGGACAGAATGTCTGAGGGTACGTATCTGGGCTCACGTTTTGCTCTATGGCGACGATCTTTTTCTGATCATCCAGCCAAATCATATCGAGACCGAACTTCATATCTTTCATCCAGAAACACTGTACTTCGAGCTTATCAAATACGAACACCATCGTTTCGTTATCTTTCAGTCCAGGATGTCCTGATAGCCCCTGTTGCCGCGCTTCAGGAGTGGTGGCCCACAGCACACGAAAACATCGGTCGCTCATTTGTAAACGACAACTGGCCTGCCGATATGCTACAGCATATGATCCGATCAACAGCGTCAAAAGGACAAAGAAAGCGAGCAGTGGTTTACGGTTTACGATCATTACTGGTTTGAGTATACGGTATTGGACTTTGTCCTAATACCAAGTTCATTCAGAACATGTTCAAAAATGAGGTGGCCTTTGTTATCCAAGCGCCTTACTTCAGGATGAAACTGTAGCCCCCACATAGGCAGGCTATTGTGACGAAAAATCTCAACACCATCTTTTGACCTTCCTAGCGCTTCCAGCGAATCCGGCAATGTCATAATGAGCCATTTATGAAATTCGTACGCCATGGTACTCTCTTCGCGCCACGCAAGCTCCTGGGCAAAACTGTCCGTAAAATGCGTTCTCACATTTCCAACTCGTCTGACTGGCATTTCCTGCAATACTCCGCCGCAAGCAAAGACAATCGCTTCTGCTCCAAGACATATACCTATGGTTGGCTTTTTATGTGCGGCGGCGGCTTGGACTACGCGCGTGAACGTCTCTGGATTCTTTTCGATAGAGCGGCCGACTCCGCCTGATATCACCATTAGATCTGCTTCCTTCACATCTTTGGGCTGCATCTCTCGTGGGTCACGCAGTGTAAATTCAACTGGGCCTAATTTTTCTTCAATTAGTTCCCTGAGCCGCATAAGATGCGCCGACTTATTATCAATGAGAAGTACCTTCATTAGAGCGTTAGGCTCCGACACGGTCTTTTCGGTTACGTTGTTTTGCATTCTTTTCGACGTATTCAATGATTTTGTCAGCCACTTTACGACCTGTTACGCGCTCAATACCCTCGATACCAGGATTAGCGTTTACTTCGATAACTAACGGTCCTCGGTTACTGAGCAGCATGTCTACGCCACAGATCTGAAGTCCCATCGCTTTTGCGGCACGAACAGCAATTTTTTTCTGATCTTCGGTCAACTTAATCACCGTGCCATCACCACCTTGGTGTAGATTTGAACGAAAATCATCGCTCAGACTCTGCCGTTGCATACTGGCGATAACTTGGTTACCGACCACGAATGCTCGGATATCACTACCGCCAGCTTCTTCGATGTATTCCTGTAGCAAAATGCTCGTATCGAGCACGTGGAACGCCTGGATTACTGATTTAGCAGCCTTACGGGTTTCCGCAATAACCACGCCATTGCCCTGAGTACCGCTTGCAAGCTTGATAATCACCGGCACGCCGATCTTAGAAATGAGGTCATCAAGCTCGGCTGATTCGCGACTAAAAATAGTTTGCGGAATTTCTATGTTTGATTTGGCGAGTAGCTGGATTGAGCGGAATTTGTCACGAGCACGAACGATAGCGATAGATTTTGCTGTCGTGTAGACGCCCAGCATTTCAAACTGGCGCAAAATAGCCGTTGCATAGTTCGTAAGGCTCGGCATGATACGGGGGATAATCGCATCAAAAGCGTTACTGATATCTTCACCTTCATATAGTACTTTTGGCTTTGCTGAGTCAACCTCGATGTAGCAGAGCGCCGCGTTGATAACCCGGACCTTATGGCCTCTTGCAGTGGCGGCCTCATAGAGGCTTCTTGTTGAAACAGTTGAGCCTTTAATAAATTTGGCTTTGCCGTGTGTCAAAATACAGATATTCATTATTATTTTTCTCCTCGAATCGCTTCTTCAAGCGCAGTTGCTAGTGATTCTAATTTTAGTTCTACATTACTTCCGGTCGCTATCTGAGGTATAGGGTTTGCCTCCAAAAAGTACGGTTCCTGCGTGTTTTTGTCAAACATGATGTCGATACCGGTAACCTCGCGGTGGAGCAAACGGCTCATTGTATGTACCGCAGACAAGGTCTCAGGAGTAAACTCTTCTACTGGCACGATTTCCGTTGTCGCCCCTGCAGAGGTGTTGTTCAAGTGGCTGTCGCCGCTGCCCATTCGTTTGATAACGAGCCTTGTCTTGCCGTTCGCCACAAAGAACCGGTAATCCGAGCCATCGGCAGCAATAAGTGTCTGTGCGATGAAAGGGCTCTTCTCTGTATGCGCTGGCGCAAGGTCTTTGATCTCATCTATGCTACCGAGCAAATAGTTGCCTTTGCCCCGGCTTGCCTGTGCGTCTTTGAATATAAATGGTGTACCGAATTTCTCCGCACGTAAGTAACTTTCCGTGTGATTGAGCGACAACGAGAACACGGTTCGTGCAATCGCTATGTCGTTCAACGCAGCAATCATCATTTGTGAAAGCTTTGAGGTCGAGCGGCTGTGCATGGCTTCCGTATTAAAGAACGGCACATGGTGATGGTCGAAATACAAACCCAGCACGAGCGCCATATCCTTACGGATTGACGCATGGCTGAACCAGTTTGTCATCAAAACTGCATCATAATCTTTGAGGTCAGCACCGGACGGCGCATGCAGAATCTTTGTACCGTCATTGCTGATGTCGAATACAAGGTCTTTGAGCAGTGCGAGATCCGTCTGTATATCGCGCTTATCAAGATACGGCCTTAAAGCCTCGGCAATTAAAGCCGCGGTTTCTTTACCATCAGGATGAAAGCTCCTGCCAATAATCAATACTTTGTTCATTGTTCCACCTATTATGCGTTAGCTACTGTTAAAACACCAAGACGGCGAAGCACTTTGACGTGACGACGTTCACCGTTTCTTTCCCTGTTGATATTGAATTTACCAAGGTCACCTTGCTCGATCAGCTCGGGTTCCGTTTCGGCAGTTTCCCAGGCTCTAATGTTGCCCTCCAGGTACACCATGTCCTTCAGATATACGCCGCCGTCACCACCGTCGGTTCCTCTAAAGATTCGTTCAAGTAAGTTGTATGTTCGATTGTGAGCTTTTTGGTCAGCCGCTTTAATATCATCCGGACTTTTGTTTCGTTCCCACAAACGGTCAATAGTGTTAATCACCGCGTATGTTTTGGCAAAATTCATGTTTTCACCAGCAAGGCCCGAAGCGAGCGAAATAGCCAAGTGACGGCGCATAATGTCTTGCCACCTCAGGATCTTAGAAAAAGCATCCATCGTGTCATACGGCACCTGTTCTCGTATAACTGCGCGGCCTTCGTTACCGTTCTCGTAGCGATCAAGGCCAGTAGAAAGCAGACGTACTTTGGAACGGGATCCGTTAATGTACTCAAGGATATGGCTTCCGCCTTCATGACCTAGGGGGAGTCCAATAAACCGTCTTAATGGCATATTGTAGGTACTAGGACCCATGAGCTCTTTTCGCCCGTTAGCAACGGACCAGCCCGCACCCTTAGTCATCACCCTCGTATAATCTGCTGCTCCTACGTTCTTGAGCATTTGAGCAATTGCCGGCTCGCCAGCATCTGGTTTAATTGAACTCTTTTCTGGTAGTTCTACACCAGCAAGCAGCAACGAGTAATACCCGCCTTCTTTGAAGTGCTGCTCACGAATAGCCTTAAAGACTTCTTCATCTGGTATAAGCTGCTTATCCCCTTCTGGGATATCCTGCAGCATCACCATAATTTCGCGGGCAGTTTCCTGCACATCCGGTGATTCATGCGCGAGAGCTTGCTCTGCAATTCCTCGGAACCATGATGCGGTAGACCGGAATATCTCTTCGTCAGGACGACCATAAAGAAACTCGTTATAGGCATTGAAACGCTTTTTATCAACAGCGCCACGAGCAGTAGGTACAGCCGCACGCAGCATACGATCGCTGCCGATCAACTCATTAACCTTCCAGCGATACAGTTGTTTGATATCAGGGTCTATATCATTTTGGCCTAAGAGGTAATCTTTGAAATCAAGGAGTCCTTGTTCATGAGCATCTAGTTCATCCAAGTCAACCGTGTCAGGGCGTAAATCTGGATTAACGCGCATCCCCTGCGAATAAAACCATTCCTTTTCTTGTGCTCGTTTCTTAGCACTAGGAGTTAATTGCTCATAGATTGCCTGATTCGGCGAGGGAATACTTTGAAGGCGTTCAAAAAGCTCTTCATCAAGTGCGGTTTGAGGTTCGATTAACAGGGAAGTTCGAGCAATTTCTGACATTCATATATTATAGCATATTTAAGCTGCTATAGCAATATGTGCGTCCTCTTTGACGAATGATTTCATGATCTTATGGAAAACGATGTCGGCAGCAGTGTTGTCCTGAACGATTTCCGGATGGAACTGGAACCCCCAGATTGGCTTACTAGCGTGACGCATTATTTCTATGCCAGTGCCTGAACGTGCAAGCACTTTGAATTCGTCGCCAACTTCTTGCACAGCCCAGCCGTGAGATTTGAAAGCTTTTATAGTTGTCCCCGGCGCGTATTCCAGTACATCGTCGTAAGTAGCTATCGGGATATCAAATACATCGGTGTAATAATCAGGGCTTGGCGCATGCACACCGTTATGTGTAATGGGGAAGCCTACGTATGAAGGTAGTTTTACTAGCTTTTCACCATATGCCACTGCGATCATTTCAAAACCGAGACATATGCCGATGATAGGCCCCCGGTGGTTCTGAATCAGTTCAATTTCGGCCGCGTAACGGGATTCGTTTCCATAGATATTAATTGGACCACCCGATAGTACAAGTGGTGCATATGGGTCGATTTCTGCGGCAGCGATTTCAGTACACGGGATAACGGTTGTCGAGCCATGCATACCCGTGAGCACACGCAAATTGCCTGCAAACAACGAGCCGTTGTCGATCACATATATCCGTTCCATTATCCCCTACCTTCTTTTTATTTACTCACCCCTGAAACACGCATGTACGCAAAGAAGACTGCTGCAACAAGTATCAGTATTAAACACACTATCATCGTGATAAATCCGGATTGGTCATTCCGCATACGCTTCATTTGTAGTTATTATCACCCGGAAACAGCCATTTGTACATATTAAACATAACAACAATTTGAATTATTTGACTTTATATTGTATAATATAGCTATGAGTATGGAGGGCGGCGACTATGGCCCTGAAGGGCAACCACCCCTTCCCCATCGCAGAGACGGAGAGGATACTGCTCCCGTAGACCCAGCTATTACCCGACTAACTGTCGTGGCAGAACAACTCAAAACAAGAAATAAAGAGTTAGCGCGTGACAGCGCGATCTTTCAGAGTGTAGCGGAGAGATTACTTCATTTTTCCGAAATAGATCCATCTACCGGGCTGCACGAGCAACTCTACTGGAGAGCTAGTCTCGAAACGCTTATTTCTGCCGGGGAACAGAATTTTGGAGTCATTTTCGTACGTATGATGAATCCAGCCAGAATATATGCAGAGCTCGGAACCGAACAAGGTGACCAAGCAATCCAGCTTGCCACTAGCGTAGTACAAGAGAAGCTGCGGCACAATGGCGAGAGTAATGGGCCAAACCCCATGAAGGATCTTCTCGTGGCCCCTCATCACGAAGGAGGGAGATATGACAGTGGCGACTTTGCCATACTCTGCGAATTATCATCAAGTGAAGAGCGCCAGCCAGACAATGAACTCCGCCTGCAGAAGATCACTACTCGGTTGCGAGAAGCGATTAATGAAGCATTAAACCAGCATCCCGAACTGCGCGAGCGAGGCTTTAACCTTGCCATTGGCGCAGCTATTTTTGAGCGTGACATGTCCTCAGAAGAATTATTAACCAAGGCAGATAGACTACTCCGACAAGATGAAGGAAGTATACGGTTTAACCAGTTAAATATGGATCAACTTAGATTCATACAAGATCACAAAGGCATGATGCAAAGAATACTCACCGATATGGGCGTAGCCATTGAGATCCCTGCTGATGCGTAATTACGACCTATTTTGTTGCTCTTAGGCGCTCTGGTAGGTGCTCTGACCTCTATAGTCTAATCAGCATATGTGAAATATATAACAAAATTATATTGTAACCTTAACTATTTTGTGCTATAATAATTATAGTGAAAAATTTAGAAACTGAATTAGGCAATATTGCTCATGATGCCAACATACCACAGCATGCTGATGCGTCTCATTTTGAGACTCCTGAAGAGCAGCTGGCATACTTCAAGGCCTACAGTGATGCCCAGCGTTTTGGCCGCCTTCTCGGTGATCGTATGCTTTCGAATATCTTAGTAGCTGAAAATCTGGAGCTGGAACAAAAGAATAAGGAGCTAGAGAGCACCTTACAGAGCAGCAGAAAAAATCAGGACAGGCTTGAACACAACGCTACCCTCGATCCTCTGACCGGTCTCCAGAGCAAACGTGACTTTGAGAATGTACTCGATGGTCTGGTTGACATGAGAGAGCGCGGCGAAGACATCGGCAATGTTGGCATTATCTCAATTGACCTTATTAACTTTAAGCGCGTAAACGACGAAAAAGGCCACGACGTTGGCGACGAGGTCATTAAGCGCGTAGCCGAACTGCTCGCAAAGAATCTCCGTACAGAAGATCGACGTGGAGAAAATGAAGAAACAGAGAATCCGCTTACAGAAGATCGACGTGGAGAAGATAGACGTGGAGACGAACCATCTCATGATTCAGACCTTGTAGCCGTCAGCCTACGCAAGCGCGAAGAAGGCCTCGTAAAAGGCACTGATCCGCACTTGTCAGGCCGTATTGGTGGCGATGAATTTGCTGTTCTGTGTGATCTTACTCCTCCTGAAGGGTCAGATCTTACTCCTCAGGATATTTTAAAGATGATTACTGCTCGAGTTCGCAAAGCATTTAATGACGAGCTTGCGCTACCACAGCATGAGGATTTGAGAGACTTACGATTTGGTTATGCAATTGGTGGTGCCGTACTAGAGCATGAGATGTCAGCCAAAGACGTATCAATTGCTGCTGATCTTGCTATGTACGTAGACAAGAAGTCGCAGAAAACATACATCTTCTCTGAGGAAGAACTTGGCTTCATAGCTGCTCACCGCGAGATGTTGCAACAAATACTGACTACGGCGGGTTACCGTGCCGATATGTTCGATGTGGACCCTATGGATCTAGATCCAGGCTCTGATTTAGACAAAGCCGTCTAGCAACTTACCAGAATTTACGGGAGCCGGATTCTTTAGCAAATTCCTCGAGTAGTTCCTTTTGTTTCTTGGAAAGCTTGGATGGGATCTCTACCGTTACGGTAATGATATGTGCACCACGGGTTGAGCCCTTCAGATGAGGCACGCCGTGACCCGCGAGCTTAAAGTCAGTACCGCTCTGGGTGCCGGCTGGAATCTTTAATTTCTCAGGTCCATCGACTGTTTCGACTTCTATCTCTGTACCAAGCGTGGCTTCGACCATCGAGATGGTTTCTTCTGATAAGATCAGGTCACCTTCACGGGTGAACTTTTTGTGAGGCTTCACGCGGATATTGACGTACAGATCGCCCTTTGGACCGTTGGCTACGGCTTCACCGTGTTCGCGCAGACGGATGGTTGCACCATCGTCAATGCCAGCCGGAATCTTGAGTGTGATAGTTTGGATTTTGACTTTGGTTCCCTTGCCATTACACACACTACAAGCCTTTTCAGGTACCTTGCCACGGCCGTGACACTTAGGACATAAACTAGCCTGCTGAATGTTACCGAATGGTGTTCGGGTGACGCTGACGACTTGGCCTTGACCTTTACAGGTGTCACAAGTCTTGAGCTCGTAACCCGGTTCTACAGTCGTACCCTTGCAATGTTCACAGGTGTCTTCGAGGTTGAGGCGTAGCTCTGCTTCGGTGCCGAACACTGCTTGTTCGAAGGTGATTTCGAGCTGTGTCTCTACATCGCGGCCACGGTTCTGACGTGTTTGCGTACGACGGCCACCGCCACCAAAGAAACTTTCAAATATATCACCTAGTCCCAGGTCACCGAAGTCAAAGTTGACTTCCTGCCCCTGGCCAAAGCCACCATAGCCGCCGTAGCCTTGGCCTGCTCCGCCACCACCAACACCAGCATGACCGAACTGATCGTAGCGCTGGCGCTTTTCGGTATCTTTTAGTACTTCGTAGGCTTCGTTAATTTCCTTGAACTTGGCCTCATCACCACCTTCTTTGTCCGGGTGGTGAGCAATAGCAGCCTGACGAAATGCTTTTTTGATTTCATCAGCTGAGGCACTCTTGCCTATTCCTAGTACTTCGTAATAATCTCGTTTAGCCATGTACTAATTCCAATTTAACGCGCGCCTGCGCTACTTTTTTTATTACGTAAAAGAGGGCGTAAAGAGCGCCGCCAACCTCAATGAGGTTGGCTATATTGCTCAAAATGCGCTCTAACGATTCCATTCTACTCTTTTTTGTCGTCGACGACTTCGCCTTCTACGGTTTCGTCGTTATCTTTCTTAGGCTCGTCTGATTTTGATTCGTCTTCAGCTGACTTAACGTCATTTTGAGCTGATTCATACATACGAGCACCGATTGGCTGCATGATATCATTGAGGTCTTTAGTCGCCTTCTCTAGAGCATCCTTGTCAGCTTTGTCGTCACCAAGTACTTTCTTGGCACTCTCGGCTGCTTCTTCAAGCTTCTTTTTGTCATCGTCTGCAAGTTTGTCCTTGTAATCGTTCTTCATCTTTTCAGCCTGATAGGTAGTGGTGTCGAGAACGTTGCGGGCATCAATACTCTCACGCTTTTTCTTGTCGTCTTCGGCGTGGGCTTCGGCTTCTTTGGCCATCTTTTCGACGTCTTCTTTGTTCAGGTTGCCACTGCTTTGGATGGTAATGCTCTGCTCTTTGCCGCTGGCCTTGTCCTTGGCAGCTACGTGCAGGATACCGTTGGCATCGATGTTAAAGGTAACTTCAACCTGAGGTACGCCACGAGGTGCTGGTGGGATACCGTCGAGTACGAAGCGGCCTAAAGATTTGTTGTCGTTGGCCATTTCGCGCTCACCCTGAAGCACATGTACTTCTACCTGACTCTGGTTGTCAGCAGCAGTAGAGAATGTTTCGCTCTTACTGGTTGGGATAGTTGTGTTGCGATTGATAAGCTTAGTGGTTACACCGCCAAGGGTTTCGATACCAAGTGAAAGTGGGGTAACGTCGAGGAGTAATACATCCTTCACTTCACCCTGCATGACGCCGCCCTGGATTGCAGCACCGATAGCTACGACTTCATCAGGGTTCACGCCCTTCATTGGCTCCTGGCCGAAGATCTGCTTTACCTTTTCCTGAACGGCTGGCATACGGGTCATACCACCCACGAGCACGACTGCGTCGATGTCACTGGCGCTCAGGCCTGCGTCCTTCAGTGCTTTGTTTGATGGGTCGGCAGTCTTGTCGATGAGCTCACCAACAAGCTGTTCGAGCTTGGCGCGGGTTAGCTTGTGTTCGAAGTGCTTAGGACCGCTTGCATCAGCAGTTAAGAATGGAAGGTTGATATCGATTTCGTTCGTCGTAGACAACTCAATCTTGGCCTTTTCTGCTTCGTCGCGAAGTCGCTGCATAGCGGCTTTGTCATCAGAAATATCAATACCCTGCTCGTTCTTGAACTCACTAACGAGATAGTTCACGATGGTGCGGTCAAAGTCAGCACCACCAAGGTGTGTGTCGCCATTAGTAGACTTTACTTCGAATACTCCGTCACCCAGCTCAAGGATGGATACGTCGAAGGTACCACCACCAAGATCGTAGACTGCAATCTTTTCGTCTTTTTTGCTAGCTTTATCAAGTCCATATGCAAGCGCAGCTGCGGTTGGCTCGTTGATAATACGCTTAACCTCGAGTCCGGCAATCTTACCGGCGTCTTTGGTTGCCTGGCGCTGTGCGTCGTCAAAGTATGCAGGTACGGTAATGACCGCTTCTGTCACCGTGTCACCGAGGAAGCTTTCGGCGTCAGCCTTGAGCTTGCCCAGAATCATAGCGCTGATTTCTTCCGGGCTGTATTCTTTGTCGCCCATTTTGACCTTCACGCCACCGTTGGCTTTGACGATTTCGTAGCCCATGAGCTTGAGGTCGCGCTGGACTTCTTCGTCTTCAAATCTACGACCGATCAGGCGTTTTACTTCATAAATAGTGTTTGCAGAGTTCGTTACCTGCTGGCGTCGAGCAACCTGGCCCACCAAACGTTCGCCGTTTTTGTTGATAGCAACAACACTTGGCGTGGTACGTGCGCCTTCTGAGTTTGCAATAATTTCCGGCTTACCGGCTTGCATCACAGCCATAGCTGAGTTCGTTGTACCTAAGTCGATTCCAATAATTTTTCCCATGGTTATTTCTCCTTATCCATTCTTACCCGGACCATCGCGTGGCGGATAATATCATCATTTACTTTGTAACCTGCCTGCAATTCTTCTGAAACCACTTCTATGGCGCCATCGCCGTCTTCCATGCTAATGGCTTCATGGTATTTGGGGTCAAATACTTCGCCCAGCGTCTTAATCTTTTCAACACCGAGGTCAGATAGTGTCTTTTCGAACTGTTTGACGACGCTTTGAACGCCTTTGACGTAATCGTTGGCGACGAGCTCTTCCGGCACGTGTTTGAGCGCACGTTCGAGATTATCGATGACCGGCAACAGATCACGAACCATGTTTACCTTCACCATCGTTTTGAGTGCGGCGATCTGTGATTCGTGTTGGCGACGAATATTCATCGTGTCAGCCCGCTCACGCTGCAATGCTTCTGTCAGCTCTGCAATCTGCTGCTGTAGTTGCTCTAGTTCAGGATTAGTCTGATTAGACTTATCTTCTGCATTCTTCTTGCTCATTAGTAATTCTCCGTTCCTACTACGTCTGTATCAAGGACTATTACATTACCACCTGTGATCGCGATACCGAGCATCTCTCTTAAATGCTTCGCATCTTTTCCGCCAAGCTGGTTAATATCACCTTCTAAGCGTGGAAGAAATTCAGCTGCATCAGTCACTCCCATGTCTCGACGAAGCTCTACATAAGCAGCAATATGGCCCGTGACCGAGTCTACGGGTGCTATCCCTTGAGCTACGCCTTCAATACTAGACATACAATCCCTCCTCAAGCGCTTCGCCAGTCTTACGCACTAACTGCATAACATCACGGTATTGCTGGCGGGTTGGGCCAAGCACCCCGATATAGCTATGGTCAGAATACGGACTGCGGAAGCGGCTGATAATGAGCGTTGCGCCAGCAGAGCGGCCTATCGGGTTTTCGTGGCCGATGTAGACGCTAAGCGGCTCATTCGGGGCAGTCTCACGTAACCATGGTTCCAAGTTGTCCAGCAAGCTGGCAATTTGCTGTACTTGGTTGCCGTTTATGAACTCCGGCTGGCCAAATAGGTTGGATAACCCGCTCATGTACAGCTGGTTGCCAATGGTAGCCATGCCCAGGTTGTGCGTAAGCTCCACCAGTGTGTCGACTGCGTTGCGGATCATGCGCTCTGGTACACCGCCCTGTGTTACCCGAGCTGCTATTGCCCGCTCTGCACGTCGCTCTGTGGTTGGAGTCTCATTGTCTGTCAAATTGTTAACGTAGAACCGGTACCCTTTATCGGTGGGCACTCTTCCAGCACTTGTATGTGGCTGATGTATGAGACTAAGCCGTTCAAGCTCAGCCATTTCAGCCCTAATAGTTGCAGATGAAACATTGAAGACCTTTGCCAGCAAGCTAGAGCCGACTGGACTAGCCACTTCGGCGTACTGTTCAACGATTGCGAATAGGATTTGCTTTTGGCGGTCTGTCATATATTTGCACTCACTGCACCTTAGTGCCAGTGTCTACTATGATAGCCCTTCTGGCACTCAAGTGTCAAGAGTGCTAACCCTTCGGTTTCAGTGCGTTACTCGAGCGTACTGAGCAATTGCTGTGACTTCTTGTATAAATCTTCAATGATGTTGCGGGCGCGGTCTTGCTTGGTTTTATCAATCATTTTGAACCTGGCAAGCGCTTCCACCTGCTCGACTGCGTGTTCAATCGTATCGTTGATCACATAGATAAAGTATGGACGCTCAAGTGCAGCAGCGAACTCAAGTGCAGCGCTCTCCATGCGGCGGCGGAGTTCATCGTCATTCATTTGCCCGCGAGAACGTAAACGTCGCTGCCATTCTTCAAAACTTGGCGGGATGACGAATAGTGCAAGTGCGTGCGGGCTACTCTTCATAATATTGTCGACACCGACTATCTCGATATCAGTCATAGCGATTTTGCCTTCTTTGTGAGCCTGGTCTAGTTCACGGATACTTACGCCCGATACTTGTTGGCCATGGATGATGGCTGCTTCGAGAAATTTACCTTGCTCAAGGTCGGTAAGAACTTCTTCTTCGGTTCGGAACCAGTATTCAACACCATTCTGTTCAAGTACACCGTCATTTACACGAGGATGGCGAGTTGTGTCGGATACAATAACGTGAAAATCATTGGTCTTAACAAGTGCGCTGACAAGCGTATTGCGGCCGCTTGAAGTAGGACCGGTCAGGAGCATTAACTTAGTACTCGCCAGAATTTCCTTGCTACGCTCAGAAACATGGTAGTCTTTCAGGACTTTTTGAAAATCAGCGAGATGTACGAGGGAGTTCTTCATGATTCATTCATTTATACCAGATAAGGTCGCTTTTTATAAATATGTAGTGTTAATTACAGGTGCTTTTTATTGCGCTAGCGGTTAGAATATATACACAAACAAAAACAGGCCCCTGATAGGTTTTGCCACTGGTCAGGGGCTTTAGTTTTGTCCTATCTCTACATCAATCTTTGAATTCTTTAACTTTTGACTGATTGCAATGTTAGCCTCACTTATTTTCTTCTTCACTTCCGATTCTACCTGTACCCGCGTGCTTGATTCTGAGCGTACATCCTTACCCTCGGCATGGGTATGCGTCGTAACGGATACTGAAGAAGAAGTTGCTGCCTCAGGCTGAGGAATAAAAGCTACCGGTGTTGCAAACCCGGGCATAGCCATGCTTAAGTCTGTGGCTAGGGTCCCATTGCTACTGACTATCTGCTGCATCGGTTTGCCCTCAACGAACTGTTTGTCGCTCAGTTGTGCCAAAGCTTTTGAACCTACATATAGAAACAAACCCAAGCCCAATACTGTCAAACAAGCGTTTAAGAGTTGTCGTAATGCCGAAGACGATTGCGCACTTTGATCCATATGTTTTTCCTTTCGTGGCAACAGTATTGCGCACTACAAGGAACTTCACAGTGAGAAATTTCGCAGTATACAGCAAAAAGGAAATACTAGTCGCGCTTGAGCATGATAGTGAAGGCTTCGGCGGGGATATCGACTTTACCGAATCGCTTCATACGGGCCTTACCCTTCTTCTGCTTGGCAAGAACTTTTTTCTTGCGGGATACGTCACCACCGTATAAACCAGTCGTAACATCCTTGCGGTATGCGCTGAGATCTTCACGGGCAATGAACCGACCACCGATCGCTGCCTGCAGTGCCACCTGGAAGTTCTGGCGCGGGATAACTTCTTTAAGCTTTTGGACCGTTTCACGTCCCAGGCTCTGGGCCTCAGAACGATGCACCATGACACTGAGTGCATCAACGCGTTCTCCGGCTACATAGAAATCTACGCGGACCAGGTCTTCTGCCCGATAGTCATCCAGCTCGTAGTTGAATGACCCATAGCCGCTCGTCACGCTCTTCAGCTGATCATAAAAGTCAGTAAGGAGGTTAGCCAGTGGCGCTTCAAAAGCCACAATAGCAAGTTGTGCGTCAACATAGCTGAGGTTTTTCTGCAAACCGCGCTTGCCCGCGATTAGCTGGATCACGGCACCCACGTAATCTTTCGGCACAACGACTTCACCCTTAATCCACGGCTCGCGGATTTCTTTGATTTTGGCTGGATCCGGCAGGTCAGCTGCTGACTTGATATTAATTTCTTCGCCGTTTAGTAGTGTTATTTCATAGTCAGTTGAGGGATTGGTTACGACGAGATCGAGGTCATATTCACGCTCGAGTCGCTCTTTCACGATATCCATGTGAAGGAGTCCCAGGAACCCAATCCGTACGCCAAAGCCTAGCACCGGCGAATTCTCCGGTTCAAACTGCAGAGCAGAATCACTCAGTGATAGTTTGTCGACCGCCTCTTTCAGCAATTGGTAGTTCTCATTACTGTCCGGGAAGAAACCGGCGTACACAAACGGCTTTACGTCTAAGTATCCGGGCAATGGCGCATCGCTTGGGTTTTTTGCAAGTGTTACAGTGTCACCGACTTTCGCTTCACGAGTAGAACGCAAGTTCGTAACGATGTACCCAATTTCGCCGGCATCGAGCTGTGTACCTGGCGTCATCTCTGGCTTGAGTGCTCCGACCTCAAGGGCAATACCTTGTGCGCTGGTTGCCATCATCTTGATTTGATCGGTTTTACCAATCGCTCCATCCGTCACACGAACATACAGAATCACCCCACGGTAATCGTCGTAGTAGCTGTCAAAAATAAGCGCACGGGTTGGCTTGTCGGAATCACCTACCGGCGAAGGAACTTCTTTTATAACGCGCTGCAACACTTCCACGACACCCTGTCCTGTTTTGGCAGAAATCATCAGGATATCTTCTTGTTTACAGCCAAGCAGGTTGATCACTTCCGCGCTGACTCGTTCTACGTCTGCTGCTGGCAGATCAATCTTATTAAGCACTGGAATAATGGTCAGGTTGGCTGCCAGGGCAAGGTACACATTGGCAAGCGTCTGTGCCTGAATGCCCTGTGATGCATCCACGACCAGTAAAGCCCCTTCACATGCCTCAAGGCTGCGTGAAACTTCATAACTGAAGTCGACATGCCCTGGCGTGTCAATCAGGTTCAATTCATAGCCTTCGTATGCCATACGCACCGGCGCAAGCTTAATGGTGATGCCCTTTTCGCGCTCAAGGTCCATGCGGTCGAGCAGTTGGTTCTTCATCTGTCTTTTTTCAACCGTGCCGGTTATTTCGAGCATGCGGTCAGCAAGCGTCGACTTGCCATGGTCAATGTGCGCAATAATACAAAAATTTCGGATCTTGTCTCTATTCATTAGATAGCTATTATAAGTTGCTTATCTGTTATTACCAAGGAAATAACAGATTTGATCATCATTTTTGTTTTAATCAACACGAACAGGTTTGAGTAGTACGCGGGCAAACTGGCGGGCTTTCCTTATAACTGGTCTTGGTTCTTCAAGTCCGAATAGCGATGAAATGCTCAAATGTACAAGGAACGTAACGGCTGCAATAGCTGCAAGCTTTGCACCCAAGGTTACAAACCCACGGTCATTGATGTTGAGTGGCAGGACCGAAACCATAACAAAGGCGGTCAAAATACTAAACCCAGTTACCGAGAATATTCGCATAACTCCACCCCAGAACGCATTGTCAAACAGTCTATGATCACGAACGAGCATCACACAAAACAGAATACTTACTTCGATTGCAGCAACGATGGATTGTGCCATCGCGAGTCCCGTCACGCCGTATGCATCAGGACGCGACAAGGTGTACGCCAAATAAATATTCAGACCAATCGTGAACAACGAAATAATCAGTGGTGTCCAGGTATCCTTTTGGGCATAGAACCAACGGGAAATAATGGCATACAAGATTCGGAAGAAAATCGCACCAGTCAAATAACCGAAGATCAGGGCTATTTCAGGTGCATCTTTCGCAAAGATCAGACGTGCGAGATAACCACGGGCAAAGTAACAGACCACAACGACAGGTAGGGCAATCCAGATCATGGCCCGGAGAACCTGCAAAAACTCCTTACGGAATAAATCACGCCTTCCTTGAGCAAGCCGGTCGGTCATGCGCGGGAATGCCGCAGTTGCGATTGCCGTACCGATAAGAAGTGTTGGCGCATTGTGCAAGATATATGCATTCTCGTACCAACTCAGATACCCTTCACCCAGTCGTCGGGCAAAGTTTGTCTCTGCGATACTGTTGATAGAATCAACTCCCTGGTCAATCGAGCGAGCCGGCAACTGACGCATAATAAGCCGGAAGTCAGGATTTCTCCATTTGATCTTCGGACGGAACTTGAAGCCTGCGCCGTGCATCCCGAACATAACGATCGCTAGTTGCAATACTGCTCCGGCGAGAGCTCCGATGCCAAGGCCGATCAGTCCAATATTGTCTTTAAACAAGTAAATACTGATGACGATCGATGCGTTATAGAACAGTGGAGCTATGGCATAAAAAAAGAATCGGCCATATGTCTGCTGGACGCTAGTAATAATTCCAGCAATCGTAAACATGAGCGGGTTAAATGCAACCAGGCGCATAATGGTGGCCGCGTTATGTAGTTGTTGTGGGCTCAGATCCGGCGCAACAATAGTACGTATCAGCGGTTCGGCGAAGACGAAGATAATGACTCCGACTATGGCCATCGCGCCGGCAAGCAAAGTCAGCAAGCTTGAAGTAAGTTCTGAAACACCTTTACGGTCACCTTTCTGCATATGATCAGCGAGCACCGGCATGAATGCAACACCTAAAGCACCTGCGGCAAGCGTAAAGAAGAAGAAATCAGGGATTTTGAAAGCAGCAAAGTATGCATCAGTGCTGTGCGGTCCAAGCGCATCAAAGTTTGCATTGACGAGCTTTGTGCGAAGTATTCCGAGCAACTGACCGAATAGCGCAGTAACAATAAGGAGTGTAGCTGCGCCGCCTAAGGAGATTCGCTTGTTCGCCCGCTTGAGTAGTCGATTCATTCGCTTTCATTATAGGGGGAAACCGCCATAAAGACAGCAGTTTATAGAATTTTACTGCATTCAAAAAGCCATTGTTTCCACAATGGCTTTTTGCAAAATACAGCTGGAAAGAATGCTAGTACAGCATTGCTTCCTTTGGCATCTTAGCATCCTTGAGAACATCAAGCACTTCATCCGCCTCAACTGTTTCTTTCTCAAGTAATCGATCTTTGAGGTCATCGAGTTTCTGGCGGTTTGCCTTGATGACAACCCGAGCCCTGGTAGCTGCTTCGGTAATCAGTGCTTCTACTTCATCATCAATCACTTTGGCAGTTTCATCAGAGTACTGGCGTTCGTGAACCATGCGCTCAATCATCATGCCTTCTTCAACATGGAACACCTGGTCGCGAAGCTTCTTGCCCATACCTTGGTTGATCACCATGTCGCGGGCAAGCTCAGCCGCTTTCTGCAGGTCTGATCCAGCTCCCGTTGTGACCCGTTCTGTTCCGAAGACAACTTCTTCGGCGATGCGGCCACCAAGCATACGTGCGAGGACATCCTTATACTCAATGATACTGTGGTAGCTCTTGTCTTCAGGTGGGATGAACCACGTGACACCACCGGTGCCGCCACGAGGGATGATTGTCACCTTGTGTACGCTGTCACTGTCAGGCAGTACATGCCCAACGATGGCATGACCTGCTTCGTGATAGGCAGTTACCTGCTTGTCGTTTTCGGTCATGATCTTGCTCTTGCGCTCAGGGCCGATTGCAACACGTTCAAACGCTTGTGTCACATCGTCTTGTGTAATCTCATGGCGGTTATTACGGGCAGCAATGATGGCTGATTCGTTGGCGATATTAGAAAGATCAGCACCCGATGATCCTGCAGTCTTTGCGGCCAATGCATCGAGATCAACGTTCTTAGCCAGCGGCTTCTTTGTAAAGTGTACTTTTAGAATAGCTTCACGGTCTTTGCGAT
Source organism: Candidatus Saccharimonadota bacterium (assembly GCA_028289075.1). Lineage (GTDB taxonomy): Bacteria > Patescibacteriota > Saccharimonadia > Saccharimonadales > JAQGGX01 > JAQGGX01. Next base: position 18,913 of record JAQGGX010000057.1, read on the forward strand.
CAGGTAGTCCTATATTAACGCGGCGGTCAAAGCGGCCTGGGCGTAGCAGTGCCGGGTCAAGTACATCGGCGCGGTTTGTCGCAGCCAGGACAATTACGTTAGTACCCTGTTCGAATCCATCCATTTCAACAAGAATCTGATTTAGAGTCTGCTCACGCTCATCGTGACCACCACCCATGCCAGAACCACGGCGACGTCCAACGGCATCGATCTCATCGATGAAGATAATACACGGTGAGTTTTTCTTGGCTTTGGCAAACAAGTCACGAACACGTGAGGCACCAACACCAACGAACATTTCAACGAATTCAGAACCTGAGATACTAAAGAACGGTACGTTTGCTTCACCTGCAACGGCACGAGCGAGCATGGTCTTACCTGTTCCTGGAGGGCCAATAAGCAGCACGCCCTTAGGGATCTTGGCACCAACGCCTTCGAACTTCTTTGGATACTTCAGGAACTCAACGACTTCCTGCAAATCTTGCTTGGCTTCATCAGAACCTGCGATGTTATTGAAGGTAACTTTGTCCTTTTCGTTGCCGTAGAGGCGAGCGCGGCTCTTGCCGAATGACAATGCTTGGTTGCCCTGACCTTGGGCGCTGCGGAGCATAAAGAACAAAACCAGGCTAATAATAAGAACCGGTAACAATGTAAGGCCAATGTTAGCCCAAGCACTACCCGCGTTTGATGCACCTTCGTTCTTAACTTCTACCTTTGAGTAATCAACGCCTTCTTCTTTCAAAGATGCTTGTGCGTCTTTGCGTGATTTCAGTGTTGCTTTGTCTTCGCCCTTTGGTGTGATTTCAAGCGAGTCGCCCTTTACAGAAATCGTCTGGTATTCGCCTTGATTTGCCTTCTGAACAACTTCAGAGAATGGTACTTCCTTGAGGTTACTTGGCTGCCCGTAAGCGGCAAAGACAATTAGTCCGAATAGAATAAGCAGCGCGACAAAGCCAACGTTCTTGAAACTTCGTCGGTTTCCTCCCCCACTCGGGTTTTTTCGAAACGGTTTTTTGGGGTCCATTACAATCTCCTCTTTGGTTCAATGTGATTTCAGAATACGGCACTTTAAACGAGCGCTACGACGAGCACATCACATTCCACAATCGGTCGGTTAGTTTCAAGCGGACCAAAGGATATTGTGGGATGGATCCTGCCCATACGCAGCTATTATACAGAGTGGAGCAACCTTATGCTAGCGGTCCTTGCGTATGAGTGCCAAGTCATCTTTTCCGATTCTTAACAGATAGCGTTTATCTACGTCAGCGGCCTGTCCGGGCTTAAATGTTTTAGCCGCCACAATCAGCCGTTCAATAGTCTTTCGATCAAAGTCACGTACGCCATGTTTTCGTAACCATGCGGCAAGTACTTCGGCCGCAACTTTATGTGGCAGCGCGATGAAGCTGCGCCTTTCATGCATATGTACCGCTGGCTGTACATGCAAGTGATTGGTTAAATGGTGGTCTATTTCTGCATTAAGTTCATGCATTCGGTTAATGTGCTGAAGAAGTTTTTCACGGTCATTGGGGCTAAATTTAGGTAATAGTACATGCCTTATGTAGTTACGCGTATATCGAGTATCGCTATTTGTGGAGTCTTCGTGCCAGATAAGGTTGTTGCCCTGAGCATAGTTGATAAGCCGGTGTTTTGGCACATGCAGTAACGGCCGCTTCATAATGTCGGTAGACTTGAGCGAAGACAATCCACGTCTGCCTGTCCCGCGCAATAAGTTTAGAATGGCAGTTTCAAGCAGATCATCCTGATGATGAGCGGTAATGATGCCGTTAGCCCTGGAAGCGTTTCTTACTTTGTGCAAGAACTCATAGCGAGCTTTGCGTGCTACGGCTTCACTGGCATCTGGCCCTAGATTGCCTTCATCATATAAGAATGTTAGACCATACTGTTTGGCAATCGATTGGACCAACCTTCGATCTTGTGACGAATCATATCTGATTCCATGATCATAGTGGGCCACGATCAACTGAATGTCAGGAATCCTGCGCAGTATGTCGAGGAGCACCATAGAATCAACACCGCCCGAAACGGCAACGACATATCTCCCTGGCTTAAGCGTTGCATCCATGAGTATAATCTTACCAGTAATGAGTAGCAGGTGCCTGAACTCTTTGCAAAAGACTAGCCAACAGAGATGAAACATGGTATATTCTCCCCTGTTCTGCTATTTTTTTTTGCAAAAGACCAAACCGGGCAGTTAATATGGCCGTTTGGGATTTTGAGAGGAGAAGCATAGGTCTCGGGCCGAAGCTTTTGCCTAAAGGCAAAACGAGGTAAGACCGTAAGCTTCGATAATCGAGTGATGAATGAGATTATATACAGAGCCCAAGAAAGCCATTCCTTTGAAAAGAATTAGCTTTCCTGGCGTGAAGTTATACGACGAGGCGGCGTAGCTCAGCTGGTTAGAGCACAGGACTCATAAGCCTGGGGTCACAAGTTCAAGTCTTGTCGCCGCTACCAACCTAGGATTTTTAGCCTCTTCGGAGGCTATTTTCTTTATTAAC
>JAQGGX010000058.1 GCA_028289075.1 Candidatus Saccharimonadota bacterium
ACGACTTTTTAGATTCATTGGCTTGAAATGGAACTTCCTGTAAATATGGCGACACCTGGATACCCTGTGGGCTTGCGGCAGTAGCCTGAACAGGCAGCATATAAGGAGTAACCAACAGAAGTGAAAATAGTCCAAGAAGCAAGCGCCTCATAGGCCGTTAACTCCTATACTTCCGGTGTGATCCGCGGAAACGATCCCAGAAGATTCGTCCAATTGCCCAGGCGCCCACTCCGGCAAGGGCTAGGAAAACTACGAAGCCGCCAATGATTCGCCAAGGCACTACCCAGAAGCTCACTTCACTCTCAATCGGTACATCACGTGTGCCGTCATTGTATACAACAAGCAGCTTCGCCGTGTATTTGCCAAAGCGAAGTTTGCTGATCTCCGAAAAATTCCAGGAGAGGTCACGTTTGGAGCTACCATCACTGTTATATGCCGGTTTATCATCAACTATTTTATCTTTGTACAGCGGGAAACCGTCTTGCCACTCATTTACAAAAATACGGTTCGAATATGGCAGCACATTGCCCTGCGCCTTGTTGAAATCAAGCGTCGCGACAACCTTATCGCCTTTTTTGATGAATATATTACCGACTGGTACTAAATGGATATTCCCGCTGTTTTTCACTCGCACGGTCATTTTGACTGGCAAGAATTCATACCACTTTTTCTCAGTCTTAAACTCTAAGAGGTCGAGTGAACGCCTTGCATTCGGGCTATTTACTTCCAACAACACAAGTTGCGCACTGGAGCCAATAACCACTGAACGATCCTTGGCGGCCGACTCACTCTCACGAGCAAATGTAACGGCATAGTAGTAACCCAGTCCAGCAGTCTTAGGGATCTTGATCTTCATCTGGACCTTCACCCACTCATTTGGCTTGGCATCGAACTTACTTGGACTGAAAGTCACCCAGTCAAAGTAATCATCGCCTGGGCCTCGTTCAGCTAGGTTAGGCCTGCCCTCTTCACCGCTGGCAGAGAACTTAAGCAAACTGATCTTAAGGCGTTCAGGCGCTACTCCCATATTCTTAACCTGAATCTCTACATCTGCAGTAGTGCCAGGGTCGGCCTTGACGCGAGTGTTAGACACCGTGGTCGTCAAGAATAACCCAGTTCCCTGAGCACTCGCTGATTTACCCCCATACAGAGCAAACAGCACGACTGCAATACCTAACCCCCAGAACAGCTTTTTCATTTACCATTAGTATAAACAAAATGGGTAGCGTATGCTACCCATTTCACTTATGTTATCTGTGTAATTTTAGAAGTTACCGGCTGCGACGATTGTAAGCGTATCGGTATAGTCATTAGCTGCGCCAATGGTTGATGATACCGCTACTCGTTCCTTAAGGGAAACAGTGTCGGCGTTCGTGTAGCCATTGCGGGAAACGAATGACGCGAAGTTAGTGCCATTAAATGATCCGCCCTGTGTACCACCTACTACGTTGTATTCACCATCATATGCGAGTGATCCGTTACAAGTAGAACAGGCAGTTCCTGTCGAAGGTACAAAGGTATAGCTCGTGGTTCCTGCAGCTACTGTGTCAGCAGTACCGTTAAACGTACCGGTGACAATCGGAGTGGTCGGAGAAACTGCAGACGATAATTGGCCGTTTGCAGACTTAACGTATGCTGTATAGCCAAGTGCGGAGTTGGTACTGACAACCATGTTTACACCAGTTGATGTCTGGATAGTAGTAGGGTCAGCCTTTGGAACTGTGTCGCTGTTGGCGCTTAGTGAAAAACTGAAGCTTGAGGCGACTGATGCGTTGACCGCAACTTGGTCAGCGTTGCTAACTGCACCATAGATATAGACAGATACGGTTGAAGTGTCGATAGTTGCATCCGCACTGGTAAGTGATTCAACAGTTACTGAGTACTGGCCAGCTGATGCTGGGTTCTGTACGGTTCCGGAAGGAATCGTGAATCCATACAGTGTAGTGTTGTTAAGACTTCCTGAAGTAGCACCAGAAACAACAATCGTACGTGATCCTGCGGTCGCAGCAGCCGTCAAACTGCCTGGCAATACCGTGGCGCTTGGTGTGTTCGGAAAGCCAGTCGTACCGACAGTTGGTGTGCCGGTGGTGACCGTAAAGCTGGCTGGAAATGTCAGGCGAACCTTAGCGACACTGGTTGGAGTCGTGTTGAATTTGGTGGTTACGAACAGGTCGTTGCCAGTCGTAGCGCTAATACCCAGACGACCCAATCGCACTCCTGCATCGTTGAGCGCAGCCGCGTGCACGAATGCCGGGCTAGCCACAAAGGCAATCAGTACAAAAGCTGCTACCAGTTTTGTGATTCTACTTTTTAACATTATTGTTTTTCCTTTCTGATTTCTCAGACACATGTTTTCGTTAGTAACTATTATGGATAAGCATAACAGCAATGTCAACTGTTAATTAGTTCACAATTTTCGCATTATGAATTTTTTATGAATTATTCTAAAAGCTCCCAGAAGCCACAAAGGTAAGCACATCGTTATAGTCGTTACCTTGGGGAGCATTTGGTGAAGCCTTAGCCTTTAAAAGCAACGTAGCTACGCCGCCAACAAGTGGCGCTCCGGAGGAATACAGACTTCTGCTCGTCGTATCTATCAAACCAACGTTATCGTTACTGACATTATACGGAGCTTGCGCGGTCAATGGACCACCTGAAGTCTGCGATACACTACTGCTCCGAATACCATAGCCTTCAGCCGCAACGCTCAGGTCAGTCGAACTCGATGCAATAGTATGTCCTGCCCCTGCACTGAGTAGACCGCCGTTCTTGCCGGTCAAATAGACATGTACCCCGCTGGCAGCATTACTATCTATTCCTAGGTTAATAGTTTGTGCGGCGGTAACGACAGATCCTGTGAGCAGCGATCCAAAATTGATACTGAATGGTGGTGTCGGCTGAGCGCTCGTCGTAACGCTAAATGTAATGGACGGACTGGCGGTAGTAGCCGACAAAGAAGGACCAAATGCAGACTCTGTGAACTTTCCTTGCGTTGCCTTTGCTTTTAGATGATACGTAATCCCCGAGGTAAGTCCGATTACGTTAGCGCCGCTTGCTCCACCCCAAGCAGCATAGGTCTTGTAGTCAGCCAAAGTCAGGGTGTTTCCTACGGTGAAATCGCTCTTAACATAGCGCGTATCGGCTACAAAGTTGTCCGTACTAATAGCGAGTGCATAGAGAGCATCGCTCGGGTTACCCTGCTGATCAATAATAAATTGCAGTTTATTGTAGTACTGCCCGCTGTTATTGCTAAGCGTTGCTATCTTCGGTACCTGTGCTTGTTGGGTCTCTATAAATCCCGGTTTAGCAGAGTAATTAGCTGTCGAGCCTGTGCCGCCGCTGAGCTCACCGGCAGAACCCTCCAGGGCATAGGTAGCTGTTGAGGAGTTCGCCGAACCACCGCTCCCAAACGTAAAGGAGTTTAGCTGGTAATTCGAAGTAGCCGGCACTGCCGCAAATAGAATTAGCCCTAGACTGATAAACCCCTTCATCTTGTACAGCATTATACAGCATAAGCGTGACGTTTAGACTAGTCGACGATCATAAGGAAACCATCGTGGATATTTTTGAACAGATCACGTTTCTCACCTGGCTTGATCTCTCTCGTGCAAAGCATATTATCAATCTCTTCGAGTTTGAGCACCGTGCCAATTTCATCATCGTATGCAACGTAGGAATTGCTGAGCCAATACTTACGCACTGGCCCTGAGCGGGACTCATACTCCTCCTGAACGTCTATGCGCACAACAACCGCATCCTCATCCCTAATTGCCGCCAAACGATCCAGTACAACCCGGCAACACCGTTGGTCAGTTTGCTGTAATATAATTCGTTCGAACTCACCCGTACTAATAATAAGGCTCAGTTCCGGACTTGAGACCATAAGCCGTTCAGCTAATCGGAACTGTTGATAGGCTACTCCAAATATTGATTGTGCAGCTCCCCTCCTTTCTTGTTGGCTTGAAGACTGACTCATGTTGAAACCTCACGCGGCCTGCCTAAGATCGCCATAGGCCGTTCACGCCAGGTGTCTTTCTCTAAATACCTGAGCGTATAGAGGTGGAGCAGTATCCAGCCTTCTTCGAGCAAGCTGTTAACTTCTTCTCTTCCATGCGCTTCAAGGTTGCGACCCGTCAGCTCGGTGATTCCAAGATCCCACAGCTCTTTACTGCGGGTAACTGCTTTGGTGCCTGGAGTATTCTGTACCATATTGACCTCCACTAGCACCCCACTATAAAAGGTTTAAGTTGCAAAAATAGCGAATATCTTACAGCCAGCGTTTGCGACGGAAAACTAGGACCGTACTCGCACAGGCGAGCACAATAAATGCTATAACAAACCAGAAGGCATACGGATGTTCCTGCAATGGTAGTGGTACATTCATACCGAAGATTCCCGATACAATTGTCGGAATCATCAAAAAGATAGAGATCGAGGTCAGGCGACGAAAGGTCTTGTTCAGTTCGTTGGTCGCAATCGCATCATATGCCTGGCGGATGTTTACGATTGTTTTGACACGTGACTTCGCAAGCTCAATCAACTCTGCAGTACCAAGGCTTAAGTCCTCGATGAGATCTTTGTCCTGCTCATACAAGCGGATAAATTTGCCGTTTAGCAAGTTACGAAGCATTGAAGCCTGTGGTTGCAGGGCGCTCAGCATTTCATTCAGGTCATCTTCCAGATCTACAAACTGCAGCAACTGTTCATTGCTGATGTTTTTGCCGCGCAGCTGTGTACGAGCACGAAGCACTTGCCGGGTCGTTACGTTCAGGTAGCGAGTATACGTCTCATTCACTTCTTCAATGATTTGCAGTAATGTCTTTGTCTTTTGCGTAGTGATAACCGGGCGCTGACCGTTTTGCAAGCGCTTCAGTATATTTGTCTGAGCCCGCACAATCGTAATCAAGCAATCGTCACGATATATGATCAACAATGGTTCAGTGGCGTTTACGCCATTTTCGGGATAACAGTATCTTGTAAACACATACACCGTGTCATCCTCTTGCTCGATACGAGGCGCCTCATACGGGTCGACGGCGTCATTCAACAGGTCGATATCGAGGTTAAAATCCTCACTTAACCGCTGCAGTTCTTCTGCGTTGGGTGCTTCGACATGGATCCATGCTCCAGTACGCAGGCTCTCAATAGTCTTCAGCTCCGGCGCACGTGCCGTGCTGTAATAAATATTCATGACCTAATTGTAGGTCAAAAACGAGAATCAACCTACTTTTTGTGGGTCGGTCTTGACCAGTGGCTCATCTGACACTTTCGATCCGAATCGTTTTTTGTAAAGCGCGAATACCCCAATTACGCTGTAGTATGCAACAACCGCATACATAGCACCCAGGAACTCGTCAATTGCATAATGGTCGCCCATGTAAATCGTTCCTATATATATGATCAACGGATAGACAGCAGCAAGTGCGGCCCACTTCTTTCCATATAGCTTCGCGACAATTAGAAACAACAGCGTTGCATATCCTGCGTGGAGCGACGGTACGGCGGCAACCGGATTTGGAGCAATCTTGTCATATAATAGGGCAAAGTCATTCACGCCAAGTGCGGCCCACACTTCACTCGAAACCCTGACAACTGGCTCGATTACGCCTGTTTGTGTTGCCATCCATGGGGGTGCAGCCGGATACAAAAGAAACGTCAAAAAACCCGTAAAGGACACGAAGACATACATACTAATAACTCTCCAGTACCAGCGCTCCCTTGTCTTCCAGACTAGGATTGCGATGCCGAGCGGGAAGATAAAGTGCAGCATATATACAAGGTAGAACATGAAGTCATACCACTGCACGTGGCCGCTCCACCACCAGTTCTGCAGAACTTTGGTTGGTAGCTCACCAGCGAACACCAGTTTGTCGACATACGGCATCCACTCAAACTCCACTCTCCGATTCAGCTGCGGAATCAGGCCGCGGAACGATTCATACGCAAGCAGCAGGAGCACGAACGGACCGAGACGCATCAGTAGTTCTTTTGCCTGGCCAAGCGCTAAGAAGATAAAGATCAAGAAGATAAAGAGCTTATCCGGTGTCGGCCAGCTTGGTGTATGAATAAAAAACGCGAGACATGCAATTGTCCCTGCGATCCCAATAAGTCGCTTACCCTTATCAAACATTAGTCATATCCTACCACAAAATATAAGCCGAAAAGTGAATCTTCTTTAAAGATCAGGCAGTATATTTATCTTTGAGTGGAACGATGTTCTTGAATGTAATCGACGATGATGCCTCCGACCAGGCATACTCCGCCAAGCGCTATTACACCCAGTCCAGCGTTTATCAGATTACCATTTGAGCCTGGATCCGTCAGACCGTAAGCCTCAATCAACATACCCGCGCCAGTCAGCCCCTGGCCTGTACGTATAATACGGACGTGGCGCCTTGTCCGGCTATCAATCTCTTCAAGAGCACCATCCATGGCCTCCACCATTTTTTGGCGTGCTACGAATTCACGGGTCTCGTCTGGTCCTTGCATATCTGTCATCAGATTATACTTTGTTATCCAGCCATGGCCGCTGAGCAATTATGAGCGCTCTGGAGGAGATAATCTCCTTCTGCACAGCACCGTTGACAATATATTGATTTGGCTTGTATTGCTCTTTATATTTAAGTACCTTCCAGCCCGCTTGAGTGTATATGTCGCTCAATTCGCCCGGATGGAAGCAGCGGGCAGTGTTCTTTACATTTGCCATACCCGGCTGAACCAAGTAGCCTCCGATGATGTTCAGCCCACCCTGACGCGTTACATTTCTTAATGCATCCAAAGCTATAAATGCATGAGTTTTAGGCATGAGATGCAAGACATCATCTGACAACACAATATCAAATGCCCTCGCAAACGGTGGGCGGCGAATATCTCCGGCTATGTAGGTATTTTTTCCTGCCAGCTCTCCAGCGCGAGTATTATTTCGCCTTGCAGCGTCTAATTCATCTATGTCGTTACTCAGGTTCACGACATTATGACCAAGTTGAGCCAGGTGTAAGCCATGCCTACCGGTACCGCATCCAGCATCCAGAATATCTCGTGGAGTTTCCGTATCGAGCGAAGCAGCAAACTCACGAATATAATCGGCTGGTGGTAGTCCAAGAGGTAATTCAACTTGTGTCATAGGTTCTCAAACAATATTTCTATATGAAAAAAGGCATCAAATGCCATATGTAGGTATATTATAGCATATACGTCAATATTAGTCAATATATACCATTTCATGCTGGAGTATTATGGATATTTTTGGTACAATCTCCCCTGTTTTATAGCGTGCACACAGTACGCATAATAATGGGGATTGGCCAAGCCGCACCGACACCGGATTCGGTCCTGCCATTCGAGGGTTCGAATCCCTCAAACAAATTAACAATATGATTCAGAATATTTCTCTTGGCTTTAGTGGGGATTGGCCAAGTGGTAAGGCACCGGGTTCTGGTCCCGATATCGGGGGTTCGAATCCCTCATCCCCAGCCAAGAGAAATGTCCTGAATCCCGGCGTCCCCAGCTAAATCAAAACCCGGTCGAAAAATCGGATTTACTGTTATCCCCATTTTTATTGGATACGTAAATCTGCGACGAGTCTGGCATATTGCGTAAAAGCTGGTTTTGGCAGGTACTCGTCATCCATGATGCCGAAATGATAGAATATGCCCTCCTTGTCACTGTCGGTATCGCGGAGTTGAAAGAGCTCATAATGCGTAATATTGTAAGTGTCTTTAACTTCATACACGCTCATGATGATACGCTCGAGCGTAACCGCTTGTTGTTCTAGCGGGCGCTGGTCACCGGTCGGCCAGCCGTTTTCGGTAATTCGGATTGGCACGTGACCGCCGATACCCGCTCCTGCCAGATCACGCTCGCGAAGATCATTGATAATGGACTGAACTGCAGGTGCAATTTGCTCTGTCGGAATTGGCCGGAATACGTCCGGGAAGAAGTCGAATCCAACATAATCTAACGCTTTGAGGAATTCTGGCGTGGAAAGCTCGCTAAGCTTTTGCCAATAAGTGTCTGGACCAAATGTTGGCGTAACATTGAAGCCAACTGCAACCTTACCCCAGCCGGCAGCTTGCAGTGCTGTTTTGGCTGCTATAACGCCTTCGGTGAGTGCACGCATGGACGAGGGATAGTCACCGTCCATACCATGGCCAACCACATTAGTTTCTTCGGTAATTTGTAGTGCACCGAGATGTGCACCGTATTCGTCTACGACTTTTTCTATAAAACGCTGCCAGTCTTCCATGTCGCCGGTATCAGTTTGGTAACATATGACCAGGTCAAGTTTGCGACCATGTATCGCATACTGTTCTGGACGAAACGGTGTGTGGTTGGCGGATTTACTATTGCCCTTATAGTGCAGGTAAGCTCGTGCCAACAGTGTCGCCGCGTCACCCTGCAGTGTGTCGAGTGCGCTATTAATTGCACTTGGATTATCGGGCTTGCCTTGCAGTAGCCCTTCATCTGAACCAGTTGCGCTGCCTACGTATATGCCAAATTCCATACATCCTCCTATGCCTTACTCCTATCGCTATTGTACTCACAAGTTTGGAATATGGGCTACTTACCCAGCCAAGAGAAATGTCCTGAATCCCGGCGTCCCCAGCCACGAAAAGAGCATCCTGCCAAAGGTAGGGTGCTTTTTTAGTTAGCTATGCATTACTTCATGAACTCAGCTATGCATTCCCACAGTTTTTCTGGCTGCTCATCAGCAATAAAATGACCACTGCCCTCGATTTTCTTACCTTCAATATTTACTAGGCCAGCCCTAGTGAAGCCTGCAATATAAGGCTCAATGCTCACCCCACTATGACTACCCCTGAGGTAAAGAACAGGAGTCTGAATAGACTGACTTGGGGCGGGCGTATTATCTTTTTTGTCTTGCGTAAAGGCACGGTACCATTCAAAACCGGTACTGAGCGCGCTAGGCTGTGTGTATGCTTTGGCATATCGTTCACGTGATTCTGTTGTTATCAATTCAGGTTTGAGCGACATAGCGTCGAAGAAGAAATCGAAGTAATCCGCTTGTTTACCCTGTACTAATTTCTCTGGTAACTCCGGAATAGTATGAAATGCAAAGTGCCAAATATGGGGATTGCGCAACACTTCATCCCACGGGTCAATTCCAGGCACCGCGACATCTATGATAATGGCTCGTTCCAAATAATCACCGTGATTAGTAAGATATGAATAGGTAACCATACCGCCGCAATCATGACCAACAAGGGTCACATGCTGGAGGTCCAGCGCCTGGACAACGCCGTATACATATGCAGCAATTTCCTTTTTGCTCCCAACAAGCGGCTCACAACTAGACGCGCCCATCCCTGGCATGTCTACGGACACTGCATGCACCGTCTGACCCGCGAGGATCATAACTTTTTCAAAGGCCGACCAGTCTTGTGGCCAGCCATGCAAAAAGAGTACTACAGGGTCGTTAAGCATCCCACACTCGACGACGTGAATACGCGCATCCTTGACCTCTATATATCTGTGCCGTAGTTCATGGGTACTTTGAAGTTCCATATCTTTTACTATACCCCCTTTCTCATCCTAATAGGTAGAGCACTATGCCCCCTCCTATCATGCCCATCACCATCGTTCAAAGCTTGGAACGTTGACTACCTCCCCAGCCAAGAGAAATGTCCTGGCTCGCTACCCTACCGCCTCTGCAGGAGGCGGACGTACAGGAGAGCTGCTTCGCAATCTCGACACTGAGCTTCGTTCTTCCGCTGAAAGTGCGGCTTAACATTCGGCTTTATCAAGCAACGCTTACTTCAATACACAGCGCACCAATGGCCCCCTCACCGCTCCCAGTACCAGTGCGTCTAGCGGTAACGGTGTCTACACCTACAGTGCGGACGCTATTTTCCCCACCAGCACTTACCAGGCAACCAACTACTGGGTTGATCCTATATTTAACCTGACGACTCCTTGAAGTCAGATCCCTATTTTTTCTTGAACCTCTTTTTGATTATTCCCCACACGAAATGGGCATTGCCTCGAGCCATGAATTCTTTTTTGTTGCTGCCGATCGACTCTATCAGCCGTGAGGCTGTGAATTCGGCACTATCTGGGTCGGGCAAGAAATCTTGCCTTTGAGCTTTGGCTTCCATCTCGCGTGGATCCATCTTGAAGACATTCTTTCCAAACTGAGATGACGTGATGAATGGATAAAACGCGCTTACCTCGATATTGTCTTTGGCAAGTTCTTTGCGCATCACGAGTGTCATATGCGTAAGAGCTATCTTTGTCAGGGAGTAGGCGCCTAGGCCGGGTAAAGCCATCTTGGCTGTCGGTGTACTGACGTTCACGATCCTTCCGCCGCTCTGGGCGCGCATGATCGGTAGTACCGCTTGCACCGCGACCAGCGGGCCGACGACATGCAGGTCGAACAGGTAGCGTACTTTGTCTGCTTCTACGAGCTCGAGCGGGCTTTCATAACCCTTGCCGGCGTTATTTATGAGTATGTCGATACGGCCAAAGTGTTCGTGCACTTTCTTTACCATTGCTTGTACGGACGCGTCATCCGTCATATCGGTTGGGATTGCCACACTTCTCTCAATGCTATCTGCAACCTCGTCGAGCGTGTCGCTCCCTGGCGCGGCGATTGCCACCAACGCACCTTGTGCCGCTAGCTGTCTAGCCGCTGCGAGTCCGATACCGGATGATCCTCCGGTTATTATCACGACCTTTTCTTTAAAATTCATATTGTTGCCCCTTCTTGCACGTAATGCATAACAGTGATACTCTAAATTTAGAACAATTGTTCTAGAACAGTCAAGTATAATTTATATATGTCCGATCACTATTTACGCACCACCCCAGTTCATAAGCGCAGTCAGGCGACAATTCAGAAAATCCTGAATACCGCTGAAGCTGCTTTTTTGGAGTTGGGTTATGACAAAGTTACGACGCGAATCATTGCCGAAAGAGCTGGCGTGCCTACGGGTTCCCTGTATCATTTTTTCCCAAACAAAAATGCCATCCTGGATGGCCTCGCAGCTCGACACCTAGAAGCCCAAAAGGACATGCACCAAGATTTACAATCTGTTTCACCGACCACAGACCTAGAGGTGTTCATAGACCTACTAGTCGACAAGATATTGATCCATTTTGAATCACACGCACCGTTTGAGCGAATTATCAATGCACGTTCGTCTTCGTCGGAAATAGCAGAGTACGTGAAGCGTTTTAACGAGGAAGCGCTAAACAATACTATTCGGAATATGGCTGCCGCCTACCCTTCCGTATCTCCTGACGTTCTCAAAGTGCAGGCTGAAACAACTGTGGCGCTCGTGAGGAGTTTGCTAGATGTCTCTACCCGCCAATCTGACGCTGCTACTCGTGCAAAAGTCATAGAAAACATGAAGGTTGCCCTGCATGCAATATGGGAGCCACTTATAAAGACGCTGCGATAAGGCTCACCGACGGTAGTCATTGTAAGATGAAAAAGAAAATAATTTTCCTTGCTGGAGGTACATTTATTTACATCGTGCTCCTGTCTGTAGGTACTACGCCGCCTGCGTTTAACCGAACAACAAACTCCGGCACGGAAAATATGGGTCTAACCGGCGCCAACATCCGCTGGGGTACACTTGCCGCAGGCCAAACGGCGTTACCAGCGAGCTTTATGTCCGCGAACATCGTCTCTACGAGCAACTTGTTTATCGTTTGTGGTATGTAGGGCTAAGATCTAGAGTTTATCACTAACCTCTGGGTTAGTTTTATTGTTGATCCCATGGATGTATGTCGCCTAGTGTGGTGCGAGACATATAGACTTTTATGGCTTGATTGTAGCAGAAGCGGTTACAGGGCATTTTCAGGGGCGCAAAACCCTTTTAACTGTGGTAGGCTATTATCCGTATCACCCTACGTTGGGGAATGGCAACTGGTAAGTCACCGGGTTCTAGTCCCAGGATCAGGGTGAGACATGCCCGGGGCATGTCGCAAGGCGACTTTCCGATGCAAGCTATGCTTACAATCGTGAAATCGCGGGGCTGCCGGAGGTAGGTCGAATCCCTCATCCCCAGCCAATTCGATTTTCAACTAATCGGTTCGAACGAAAGACTTCCGAAGAAGTCTTTCACATTTTGCAATAGTTGTTACAAAATCTCTAAGCTCACTTCCTGAAAATTTCTAAACATATCCACTAGCCCTAACCATGGAAAAACCTCTAGATCTTCTGATTTAGAGGTTTTTCTCTGTGTTGTGGGGGGTGTATTGATTTTCATAAATGTAGCATATATACTACGTAATATAGTACTTATAGTACACTGGAAGGAGGGCGACTAGTGGTAAGAAAACCAAACAATTTTACTATCGAAGTAAAAAATCTAGGGATGCAATACGGAGATAATCAGGTATTAAAAGACGTAAACTTTCATGCCAGGCAAGGCGAGGTGCTCGTATTGCTTGGCCCTAACGGGGCAGGTAAAACTACTACCATCGAAATTCTGGAAGGCTTTCGCAAAGCATCGACCGGATCGGTGGCCGTACTGGACATAAACCCGGAAAAAGGAGATGAGGCATGGCGGGCACGACTTGGCGTCGTTCTTCAGTCTTGGCGCGACCATTCTAAGTGGTATGTTCGCGAGTTATTGCAGCATATTGGGAAATACTATGTGCCATACTCTACCGAGAGTCATAAACGCCCCTATGATACAGATGAAATACTCCACATCGTAGGGCTAGCTGAGCATGCGCACAAGAAGTTGGGTGAGTTATCTGGTGGACAGCGGCGTCGTATGGATGTTGCAATCGGACTAATCGGTAATCCTGAAGTGCTATTTCTTGATGAGCCTACTGTTGGCTTTGACCCTATCGCACGCCAGGAGTTTCATGATGTTATCCATCGTCTCTCCGATCTAGAGAAAACGACAGTTCTATTAACAACACATGACTTGCAAGAAGCAGAAAAACTTGCTGACAGAATCATCATATTGGCAGGCGGCAAAATAATTGCGAATGGTACCGCCGGAGAACTGGCGCAAGAAATTGAAGGCCGGACTGAAGTGCGTTGGCAGCAGAACGGAGAATTAATGGTCCATTCGACAAAAGATGCCACAGCGTTTACACGAGATTTGTTACGTCAACACGAATCTGGTATTTCTGATCTGCAGATACACGGCACGACATTAGAGGAAACATACACGGGACTTATCCAGAAGTACGAAGAGAAAAAGGAGGCAAAATAATGAATGTTTCTTCAAATGCAGTAAAGCTTGGATTCGAACGTGGCTGGATTGATTTTAAGCGGTTCGTATCGAGTCCAGGGGATATCATACCGATTTTACTCATTGCTGCCCTATCACTTGGTTTCCTCTGGTATCAACGTGACTATCAGGTGAATGGTATCTCATTAGCTTTGGTGACACTGCCCAGTATTATCGGTATGATTGTTGCCTTTAGTGGATTTTCTACTATTTCGAGTCTGCTCACGTCCGAACAAGAAGATGGGACGCTCCTTCGAGCCAAAACAATCCCACAGGGTATTAAAGGTTACTTTATCTCTCGGCTTGTATTCGTCGCCCTAACAACAAGTATCATGTTGATAGGTATGTTGCCCGCTCTGTTCTTCGTGGACGGTGTCTCCATTGACTTTAGTCAAGGTGTTGAGCTTGCTGGAGTACTCATTTTGGGCTTCATCGCAACGGTAACGTGGGGCGCTATTGTAGGATCACTGGTTAAAAGTGCAAAAGATGCCAGCGCCCTTATGTTTCCTACTTTTCTCATTATAGGTATATCTGGCATTTTCTATCCTATTACTGCACTCTGGGGATGGGTGCAGGCTGTCGCGCAAATATTCCCAGTTTATTGGCTTGGCCTGGGGGCACGATCTATTATTCTTCCTGGCCAGGCAGCAGCTAACGAGATAGCTAAATCGTGGCGGACGCCAGAAATGCTCGCTATACTTGCGATATGGGCAATTGTAGGCTTAGCCGTTGCTCCGAAGGTGCTTTCGCGGATGACTCGACGTGCCACAGGCTCTAAAATGACTGTAGATAGTGAACATGCAAAACAATACCAACCACATCAATAAAAAGGACGCAGGCGGTGAAGCTGTTTATAACAGAATCAACGTTCTACGTGCTGAACGAAAGATCACTCGCAGGCAGCTTGCTGACGCACTTGGTATACACTATCAGACGGTAGGGTATCTAGAGCGTGGAGAATTCAACCCCAGCCTTCAGCTCGCACTTCGTATTGCCGAATATTTTGACGTGCCGGTTGAACGCGTATTTTCAAACGAACCTTTTTAAAAGCTGAGATCCTTCCTTAATACAGTCAGCTTTTCACACACAGTCATCAGGCTAAGTGCTTAATAGTGTTCCGATTCTGGCCTGCGTGGCCAGCCATTACGAATTTCAACTAATCAGTTCGAATATATAGCGCCGCTGTAGTGAGCGGTACGTTCACACCTGAATTTCCTGGCTGTAAGGGCGAGTGGTTCACGGAATGAGCTATGATTTACCGGCTCTTAATTTTTTCTTGCGAGCCTTTTCGTATACCGCGCGCTTAGCAGTTATTTTTTCTAATTTATCCTGCTTTTTTCTGTCTCGCTTTTTCATGTCGTGTGCCTATCAAAACCATATGTGCGGATGTGTTGAATTGTATTTGCTAGTGACGGCTTACTATTATGCTCGGCAAAAATATAGAGCGGCTTGAACGGGTATGCCGGGTTATGGCGCGATACGATTGCCTCTGCGAGTTCTTGTGCTGCTGACAGCTCAGCTGCAGCATCTGCCAGCTCCCAGATCTTGGTACGAAGTGTATACGATAATGCCAGATTAAATTCACCATTTTTTGTAACTACTCGGAATTTCGAAGAATTGCCCGTTGTTTGGATCTCAGTGACTATCATAATCTTACTATTATAGTACGTTCGGAACACTGACTCTAATATCTTCCGTAGTCCCGCCAATAAAAAGAGGTGCGTTCTGCTATCGGGATATGCATTAAGCTACTAAAGGTTCTGCTTCATCGGCAGGCTTTAATATGCTGTTTACAAGCTGATCTATTTGATCATCTGATAAGTTTGCTTTCACAAGATAGTTCACAATTCCAAGATCACGTAAACCTGTTGGCGCCTCGGATTCGTTGAGGTTTGAAATAATAACAACAGGAATTTGCTTACCCCAATCACTCTTTCGCATTATGCTCAAAACTTGATCGCCAGAAATATCCGGCACCATCAGATCAAGTAGTACTAAGTCGGGCAATTCTTGTTGTATGAAGTAAAGAGCTGCTATACCATCTGTAGCTGCGAAACATGTGTAGCCAAGTAGCTCAAGACGAGTTTTATAAATGTCAGACAAGCTAGGATTGTCTTCAACGATTACTATTTTTTTGGGTGATCCAGATTGATCCATAATACTGCTAATAGTACTGCACGAAACTTCTATTAGCTATCTAATAATAAAAATTAAATCTCTTGCCTCCCATTCTGCTGATACACTAAACAATTATGACATCTACCCAGTACGTTGCTTTGCTGCGCGGCATCAACGTTGGCGGCAAGAATCTTATTAAAATGACCGAGTTAAAGGCTTGTTTTGAACGGAATGGATTCGACAATGTTGCCAGCTATATCCAGAGCGGGAATATTTTGTTCGAGAGTAACGAAAAAGACATGCCCAAACTGGAGAGTCAGATTGAACAAATGCTTTCAAAAAACTTCAACTACAACGCACGTATTGTGTTGCGGTCTCACAAGCAAATGAAGTCTGTAATTGCGCAAGCACCCAGCGGATTTGGCGGCACACCTGCCGAATATCGATACGATGCGATCTTTCTCAAGGATTTGCTCGCTTCACACGAACTAATAAAAGTGGTAAGCGCTAAAGAAGGTGTCGACCAGGTGTTTGCCGGAAATGGTGTACTGTATTTCTCCCGGCTTATTAGTCGTGCATCACAGAGCAAATTAAGCAGAATTGTCGGCACTCCCGAATATCAACACATGACCATTCGTAACTGGAGCACGACAGTCAAGCTGCTCGCGCTCATGGAAGCACGCAATTAAGGGTTCCAATTCTCTCTTTGCGTGCAAGCGAAGCGTATCGAATAAGCATCCTGAAAAAATTATTGGAAGATCTTTTGTTATTATTTAATTATGAAGACCGCGTTACTTATAATAGACATTCAAGAGTTCTTTTTACACGATGCTCCAAATGATCTTGTCAGCAATATAGTTGCCGACATTAACAACAATGAGTACAGCGCCATTGCCTTCACCGTGTTCAAAAATAATTCAGACTCCAACTTCGTACACTCCTTGAAGTGGCCAAAATGCGTAACTAAAGAGGACATCATGCTACCCAAAGAGTTTAATCCCTTTGTTACGGGGAAAAACGTATTTACTCGCGCAACCTACTCCGGCTTTAATAGCACCACATTGAATGATTATTTAAAAAGTAAAAATACTCAAAAAGTTGTTTTATGCGGAGTAGACACCGATGCTTGTGTACTCGCTACTGCCTTCGATGCTTTTGATTACGGTTATTTTGTTGACGTAAATTTTGGCCTTACATATAGTGGCGGCGATCTGGAGAAAGAAGCACAAGCCATTATAAAACGCAGTTTGATCGCAAGAGAATAGTCTCCACCTTCATTAACACCAGCCAATCAAAAAGTTACTACCTGTTTTTCAACCACAAGAACCTGGAGTATGCCACTAACCTCACTATTTTGGTGCATAAACGATATATTAGAATATAATACGTGCTTTAACACATGGAGTATAAGTTATGCGCTCATTACTACTTGTTATAGATTTACAAAAGGGCTGGCGGCACAAAACGGCCACCGAAGCGGCTATGCTCAAGACTGTCGAGCTATGCAAAGAGTTTAGCGGCGATATTATCCACTGCTGCTTTAAAAATGATCCTGCAAGCTTGTTTCATACGCAGCTCAAATGGTATCGCTTTACAGAGCCAGAAGATACTGATCAGATACCCGAAGTAATACCGCTCAAGTTACCACAGTACTGGCGCACTACGTACTCGTGTGTCACCGATGAGTTACTGCCGGTATTCCAGCAATACGACCACATATACATTGCCGGTGTGTTTACTGACATCAGCGTAGCCGCGACTGCGATGGATATTTTTGATCACAATATACCTGTTAGCGTGGTCACGGACTGCGTTGCAACACTTCATGGACAGTCAATACACGAGAATTCGTTGCGTTCACTGGACTACGCCATTGGGCCAGGATGTCTCGTAACTGCCACTGCTCTCATAAAATCGCATGAGTCAGTATTGTAGGTTTAGGTAGTTACTGGGCAATCCATCATTTTTTAATCATATATAATCACAACACTTTTATTGCTGTTTGACCATTGATGTTGCATACCCGCGTGCTATCATGTGATAACAACTATAAGGGAAATCAAAACCTCTATGCGGCAAGAGACTGAAAGAGCAGAATATGACGGCTTGGGACTCAAAGGACTGCGTAATTTGCCGCTGGAGTTTTACCGCGAAGACGATGATTCGCTTCTCCCAGAGCCTGCCCCCCATAGAAGCGTTCATGACACCGAGCAAATCCCAACAAGCCTGCCCGCAGTAGAGCTTCATTACTCGTCAGAAACTACAGAACTCGGCAACGAGAGTTTACCCGTTTATGCATACCGCAATGAGATCCTAAATGCGGTCAAAGAGAACTCTGTCACGGTAATTGTCGCCGAAACTGGTGCTGGGAAAAGCACCCAGGTGCCGCAATTTTTGCTTGATGCCGGCTGGGACAATGTCTACCTAACCCAGCCCAGACGTGCAGCCGCCCGTAACGTATTCGAGCGCATACGCAGTGAAATTAGCGCAGTAAAGGGAAAGCCCGAGGGTGAAGCTCTAGTCAGCTACCAAACCGCCGGCGAACGTGAGGGGCCAGCAGATGCCGGTATCAAAGTAGTGACCGATGGCTTGCAGCTAGTACGAGAACTTAATAATAGCGGTTCAGAGAAGAACGATGTGCTTATTATCGATGAGGTTCATGAATGGAACGCCAATGTTGAGGTGCTGGTTGCCTGGGTAAAGAGAGCCATCCAGGAGAAGCCAAACCTTAGAGTAGTAATTATGAGCGCAACCATGGATGCTGATCGACTAGCAAACTACTTTGGGGAAGTTTGTGTCAAAACTCCGCCAATCGTTGAAGTACCTGGTCGCACATATCACGTGGAGCGTTCTGAAAAACCTGAATCCACCGTTGTCGATGAGGTTCTCAAGGCTGCACAGGAGATACATACCGCCGGCAAGAAAGACCGTAGCGAATCGAACGGCATACTGGTATTCGAACCTGGTAAGCGAGAAATAAACGATACTATCGATGAGATTCGCCGACGCTTGCCGCCCGACATTGCTAGAGTCGCTACCGTCCTCCCCCTGCATGCTAAGTTATCGATAGAGGAGCAGCAGGCTGCATTCCGCAAATACCCAGGCGTAAAAATAATTGTAGCCACTGACGTTGCTCAGACCAGCCTTACCATACCTGATGTGAAGTATGTCATTGATTCTGGCTACCAACGGCGTATGGAACTCGATAACGAAGGCGCACAAGGCCTTGTACTCCATGCTATTTCTCAGGCTGACTGCGATCAGCGCGCCGGCCGTGCCGGACGAGTAAGCGATGGCTTCTACATACTGACCCGTCTGGATGCGAAAACCCCTCATGTACCATATATTGCGCGAGACAAATATCCTCTGGCCGAGATACTAAGAACAGATATAATCCGCAATACACTGCGAATTGCCGGAGTTGGCCTAGATATTGCCTCGCTCGATTTGTATCACCCAGTGGAACCACACTTTATCAAGCAAGCTCAGACTACTCTTCACACGCTCGGCGCACTTGATAAACACAACATCATCACTCCTATTGGTAAGCAAATGGATCAGTTCCCTGTACGTGCCTCATCCGCTCGGATGATGGTCGAAGCCGGTCGCTTCTCAGAACGAACGCGAGCATATATGGCAGCGATTGTTGCTGCTAAAGAAGTCGGCGGTCTACCGTATTTTGCATATAATGTTGGCAAAGAGTGGAAGAATCTAACTGAGGAAACATCCTCGGATTTACTCGCGCAACTCGATATTTTCATTGCTATTCAGGACATGGATGAAGCCGAAATGAAGGAACATGATTTAGACCTTCATAACATTACGCGTGCCCGGGAGCAGTACCGAAAGATTGCAAAATATGCCAATGCGCTCCAGGAAACATTGGCGCCGCCAACACCACAAGAACGCGAAGATCTGAAGCAGTGTATATACGCCGGTCTTATTACTTCCGTATATAAGTACAATGGCAACAGAACGTATATACACGTCGGTAACCCTGATACCCCTCGGCATATAAGTAATCGCAGTCTCGTATCAGGCTCACCTCAAATCGTTGTCGGTGACGCATATCGCGTCGAATACTCTGCAAATGGCGGACGTGAGGTAAAACACATCATCGAGCATGCCACCGCGGCTACCTTAAGCGACATAGGTAGAATTGCCACGCATCTGACTCAATGGAAGTCAGATGGGTTCACGCTGCGTGGTGGAAAGTTTGTAGATGTGCGACGCCTATCATTATTCGATATTGACCTCGGCATGTCAGAGGAAAGGGTAGCGCAGCCCTCGCCCCAGTTACGGGAAACAATCATAGCACATGTGTTAGAAAATGCCGGGCCCCAACAAAGTAAATTGCGCGCACTCAAAAAACAACTTGAGGAGCTTGCCCATCGGGCGAAGGATCACGTACCCCAGCTAACTCACGATCAGATGGTCGAGCTCGTCAAAGAGGCAACACCAGATGATGTTACCGACCCATCAGTCGTTGATAATAACTTACGGCTTATAATGCTAGAAAGAGGCATCTCCCTAGAGTCCTTCGTATCCCACGAAAGACAAGAACGTATCGCACATAGTGCACCCGAAATGGTTACAATCAATGATGTGAAGTTGCGTCTGACTTACCGGAACAAACATCCTCTCGTACGACGCCCTAATCCTCGTGATATTGCACAACTAAAAGAGGAGATTTTCCTTGAAGATGGACGTCAAGTTTACTTCGTATTTGACGGCAGAACCTCCACCCTTTTTGAACTACAAGAGAAATTATCTGTCGGCAGCAAATAAACCATTTCAGCCACATAGATTGCACACGACTAATGCGATTTTGTATCTCGCTATAGCCAGTTGATGCCCGTCAAACAAACACTTCTTTTGCAGGGATACTAACTATGTTATTTGAGTTATGTATAGCCTTCGCACCAAACTGTCCGACCTTGCTTTGCTCGACGATACGCTGCCAAACAGATACGATTCGTTAGCTCATTTCCTCGCGAGCATCCCTCAGGTCGTCTCTTGCCTGCCTGTTGATGTTCTTACGAGTCTTTCTGTTTTTAAGCCGTATGCGTTCAGTGTGTTTTACCTTGAGTCCACTGAGTTCTGATTTCATCTTAAGGTAACTCGCGTAATGAGCTGATTCTAGAGCTCCACTATGTAATGCATACTGGATGGCACAGCCTGGTTCGCTACCGTGCTGGCACGTGGGGTATTTGCACTGGCTGATGAGTTCAGCGATATCATCATAATTGTCGTCCAGGTCTTCTTCGGTTCCCCACAGTTGTAGCTCACGAATACCAGGCGTGTCGATGAGCATGCCGCCGCCAGGCAACATAAAGAGCTCACGGTGAACAGTGGTGTGTTTACCAGTATCATCTGACTCACGAACAGCTTGTGTAGTCTGCGCATCCCTACCGAGAAGTTGATTGGTAAGCGTTGATTTCCCTACCCCGGAGGATCCCAAAAGGATTGCAGTCTGCCCAGGTCTAATAAATTTAATAATTTCTTCTACACCAGATCCGGTAGTAGCGGTCAGAATAACGATAGGCAGGTCAAACTGATTCAACTGATCTGTGAACCCACCAAGGTCATCCGTCTTGTCAGCTTTATTCAGCACAATTACAGGTTCAATATTATTGATTGAAAGCTGATACAAAAACCGCTTTAGTCGTTCAACACTAAAGTCATTGTCGAGCGCAAGCAGCACGAATGCTATATCGATATTGGCCGCAATGACTTGTTTGACCGTCCGGTTTCCCGCTACTTTACGAGCAATTTCACTGCGCCTGGGGATGACTTCTTCGATAACCGCGTATCCGTTATCGGATAAGCGTACGGCGACCCAGTCACCCACCTTTGGTACATTCTCTCGATCAGTATAATGCGCCAGTTTACCCGACAACTCAGCAGTTACTATTTCGGGCATGGCAATTTTTAATGACGTACCGAAGTCGGCTACGACGCGCGCCGGCTGCGTACCTATGTGATCAAGGTTCTCCCATTTTTGAGAGAATTCATGAGTCCAGCCAAAATTCGAAAGTTGGTCCATGGCTATTATTATCGCACTAAATGGTTAATGATAATGCCTTTTGCGGTCAAACCACGAAATAATCGGGGCATTCGTTACTGCAACACTCTAATTTTTTGAATCAACTACGAGAGCTTCCATAAAGAGAGAGGCTACGTCCACTCCGGGACCGGTGGTAGGAGCGTGAAACCACTTCAGCCCGGGCGCACTATTAATTTCAAGGATATATGCATGCCCCGCATCATCTACTAGGAAATCAATTGCAGCAAACTTCAGACGGAATATATCTGTAACTGCCAGTGATAGTTCGGCAAGGTGAGGCTCCCATGATGCTTCAGAGAATGATATCCGCTCTAAGTCCCTGTCAGCAGCGACTGAGGATCCATATTCACTTTGATGCACCGCAATAACGCGGTCATTTAGTACTAGATAGCGCATTTCTCTGCCAGTTATGTACTTTTCAAAAATACACTTTGTAATATTCATGCCAGTTAACTGGCTAATACTAGTAACTATGTGTATATCTTGAGAGCCCTGTCCTTCGACAGGTTTAACAATAATGGTGCCATGAGCACGCAAAAAGCTCTCTGCTTCCGCGAGAGTAGTTGGGTGAGCATAAGGTATATTCGGTAAGCCGTGCCGCTCTAGAATAAGTCTGGTGTGAAACTTATTTTTAGCCAAACTCGCGTTTACGTGAGAATTCAGGGAGCTTCTCGCATAGTTCACATACCGTTCACCATGCGGCGTGGCAACGGCAAATAAACCGTTTTCTACCAACCAGCGAGGTTGCAGTCCCATCTTTTGAGCAGACAGGAACAGCAACACAGCTGTACTGGTTATAGTATTCTGAGAAATAGGAAGTCCTCCTGGCCCTAGCGCCGCTGGAAGCCACCGCTTCGAGAGCGGTCTTCTTGTGGACGCGCTTGGCTCACCATGAGCTTGCGGCCGTTAACTTCTTTGTCATTCAGTTCCTTGATTGCAGCACGTGCTTCATCATCGTTTTCCATTTCAACGAAGCCAAAACCTTTTGACTGGCCGCTGTCGCGATCTTTGATGATAGCTGTGCTGGTAACTTTACCGAATTCGGCAAAAAGTGCTTCCAACTCTTGGTCGGTCATGCTGTATGGAAGTCCACCTGCGTATAGTTTCATTGACATAATAAATAAATCCTTCTTTTAACTTAAAATCGCCCGCGTTTAGTCTCTTCTAACCGCGATAATAGTAAGTCTTTGAAAGGACTAATAATGACAACGGAGAGGTTATAACAACCACTTGCTTACACACAGTTTAGCATAAAAACAATAATTACCCTATATTTTCAAGCCTAGGGTAAGCGCGTACTCAGATTATGTGAAGATATTCGCTGCGAGAAATAACGAAAATAGAAACACTGATACTCGTTAACGCAAACAAGCAGGAGGGTGCTATGGGATTTCGAGAACTTATTAAAAAGGTTCAGGATTACTCGGGTTTTTCCGATAGAGAATCAAAAGAGGCGCTGGAGCATATGGTGGAGAGCTTATCGGTGCATCTGACTGAAGGCGAGCGCAAAGATTTCGCAAGCCAATTACCACAAGAATTGCAGGATATTGCGCTGGCGGTATACCCAACGGAAGCGCATGCTCGCCAGGATATGCTTGAACAGTTCATGGAGAACCAACATATCGATGAACCACGGGCCAAGAAGCAAATATTGTCTGCATGGAAAGCGCTCAAAGACGCTATCAGCCCTGGCGAGATTGATGACATCAGAGCGCAATTGCCAAATAAGACTGTGCAATTTCTCCATTAAAAGATCTATACCTGATATGGCTTAGGAAGTTGCTTCGGACTTGCCAAGCTTCTTGATTCTCGTGGAAACTAATTGTCCCGCCATCATTAAGCCCGCAAGACCAAGCCAGACATATGTATTACTTGCGTAGTCCTGCAACGTTTCACTTACTGCAGGAGAAATGCGCCCTGTTTGAATAATAATTTCACCAAGTCCGAATCCAACTGTTCCGGCGATCGCTCCACCATCGAGACTGCTATTGAGATTGAGCCGATGCACCTCTGACCGAGGTCGACCTTGCGCTGCCGCTGTACTGACGTAGGCAACCGTACCAATACCCATCACAGTGTTACCCCTGGACAAACCAGTAAGCAAACGGCGGCCTATACGGCGAGCCGTAGAAGCCTCGCGTTGCTCAGGCGTGAGTGTATTCACTCCTGGCAATGCATCCTCAAATAAGCCGACTACTCCGGGGAAACTTTTGTTAAATTCCGAGACAGCCCCGGGATAGTGGTGTAGCCCCTCTGCGGTAGCGCTGCCGACTGCCGCGCACCAGGCGCCAAACGTGGCAGCTGCAGTAAGGCCCGCAAGCGCAGGACTCTGGGTATGTTCGAGGACGCCAAACGTGGCAGCGGGCACGAATACAATTGATCCGCGGGCTCTATCAACAGCTTGTAATGCAACCGTACCAACCCCTGCCGAAAACGTCCGCAATTTATGCGGACTCTCCTGATAGTCCATCCCTGCTGCGCGGAGTACATTCCCAATACGCTCACGCCATGGAGATCTCTGTTCATCTTCAGGGTTCAACGCACCTGGAACGGGAAGTTGATCGCCAGGTAATGGGTGGTCATCGGGACGATCTAATTCAGCTGACATGTTAAATAGCTTAACATGCTTAAGTTTTAAATACTCCAGGTATGATTACCTAGTTGGATGTTTTGCGGCGGAAGAGCCACGATGCCACCGGCATCGCAACCACAATGATGCCTAGACTCCAGACAACGGCCATCCAACCATGGTTGCCAATCGGCATGCTGAGTATGAGCGCACGGACAGCCTCTATAACTTGAGTAATCGGCTGATTGACAGCAAAAGCCTTGAGTACAGGGCTCATGCCTTCAGAGGGCACGAACGCAGTGCTCGCAAAAGTGAGTGGAAAGACGATGACGAACGATAACCACTGTACGGCTTCGACACTCTTAGCAATAACCCCGACAATTGCAGCCAGCCACGAGAAGGCAAACGTAAAGAGCAGCAGAATACCGGCAATCATTAGCCAATCAGTAAAGCTAGCACTGCTGCGGAATCCAATCACCAACCCTGCCAGCAGCATGACGACCGTTGATATTGTGTTACGAAAAAGGTCTGAGACCACATGACCGTTCAGTACAGCGATATTCGACATTGGAAGTGAGCGGAAACGATCAACAATACCCTTTTTTAAATCGTTACTCACAGCGATAGCCGTAGTCGTGGACCCAAACGCTACGGTCTGTACGATGATACCTGCCATCAGAAAGTCGAGATAGCTCACTCCGGTAGGCAAAGCTTTGGAAATCGCCCCACCAAATACGGCCGCGAACAGCACTAAGAACATAATCGGCTGGAAAAACGTACCAAGCAGCTGGTCGGTATTTCGGATGATGTGACGGCTGCTACGCTTGATCATCAATAACGAATCATTCAGCTGCAAGACTATTTTTGGTTTCTTTTCAAATACAAGTTCAACGGCCATTTATTTGTCCTCCTTTTTGCCAGCTTGTTTCTGTTTGCCAGTCAAAGACAGGAAGACGTCATCAAGCGTAGGTTTATGGATCGCCATCGAAAGCACTGTAACCTTTTCTTCTGCAAGTGTGTCGAGGGTTTTCCTGACATCAACGTTCGTGTCTTTGACGAGAACCGTTACTGTGCGCTCTTTTTCGTTTGATTCAGCAATGTCTTTGCCGATTGCCTTTACGGCTTTCTCGAATGAGCCATTATTACTGAACGTTAACTCCAGGCGATCTTTGCCAATCTTGGCCTTCAGCTCCTTGGCAGTACCCTCAGCAATTACTTTGCCGCCATCTATGACGACTATTTTGTCTGCAAGCTGATCGGCTTCTTCCAAATACTGAGTGGTAAGCAGTATCGTCGTGCCGCGCGCCATAAGATTCTTGATAATATCCCACATAACCAGCCGAGAACGAGGGTCTAATCCCGTTGTAGGCTCATCAAGAAAAATGACTGGCGGTGCCGCAATCAGACTGACAGCCAAATCAAGCCGGCGACGCATGCCGCCCGAATATGTTATCGCCGTTCGTTCGGCAGCTTCAACCAAGTCAAATTCTTCCAGCAGTTCCTGGGCACGTGCCTTTGCACTCTCGTTCGTCAACCTATAGAGGCGTCCCATCATGACCAGGTTCTCGCGTCCGGTAAGTAGCTCATCGACTGCAGCGGACTGTCCGGTCAGGCCTATGACGCTGCGGACTTTATCGGATTCTGACTGTACGTCATAACCCTCGACAGTCACAGTGCCTGAATCAAACTTCAGGAGCGTACTCAGGATCCTGACAGATGTAGTTTTCCCGGCGCCGTTCGGCCCAAGCAGTGCAAGCATCGTGCCTCGTTCAACTTTGAGATCGATACCTTTCAAGACTTTATTTGCGCCGTACGATTTTTTTAAATTCTTTGCTTCAATGACATATTTACTCACGGCCATGGACACTCCTGATTGTGTAAGATTTTAATGTAAGTATACGCCGCTTTGCTTTAGTAGTTTAGCGACAACTATTTTTAGAATGATTAATTCGCGCTCTGCTCTCGAGGAACAATATTATTGTTATGCGGAGGCTCAACAAGTAGTCTCACTTTTTCATAAGTGAAGATATTCGCTGCATTAAATCCCGAAAACAGAAAAACTATTGTTACTAGCCGATGACGGCGCCACATCACAAAACAATTAAGGACCAACTCATGACAATAACAAGTACAGCGTTTCAACATAACGGATACATTCCGAGGAAGTACACCTGCGATGATGCAAACATCAATCCACCGCTAACATTTTCTGAAATTCCTGAAGATGCTCGAAGCTTAGTGCTCATCATGGATGATCCGGACGCGCCATCGGGGCAGTTTACCCACTGGCTGCTATATGACATCTCTCCGGCAACCCTACAGATAGCGGAAAATGCTGCTCCTGAAACAGGCACCATTGGAATGAACGACTATGGCAATATTGGCTACGGCGGTCCCTGCCCGCCACAAGGAACGCACCGTTATGTTTTCAAACTCTATGCACTCCAGTCAGTGCTGAATCTGCCCGAGGCTGCATCGCGCCAGGAAATCGAGACGACCACGCAAGGTCAAGTCATAGAGACAACAGAACTCATTGGCCTGTATCAAAGATCCTCAAAATAGCCTCGCAGATTACTTACCTGCTGTACAAGCTCAGCTACCCTGCAGATATGTTCTAACGAATTCACCTGGTGTCATTACGGTAAGTCCGGTTTGGTTTTTGGTGCCGAGAAGATCATCATCATTCGTTACGATGATTGCGCCCGTGTCTTTGGCAAGCGCCGCAAACTTTCTATCGTCTCTGTCTTTGACTGTATCTTTGAATGCTTCCGGCGCTATTTTTGTATGATGCTTCACGGAGCCCTGAAAGAGTTTCTCGAATTTTGGCCACTTTTTTCTAGTCATAGGTATCTGCGTTACTAACTTCTGCGTCTCGTGTTTAGTCTTTTCGTCCCATACGATTTTGAGTGTACCTTCTTGAGCAGCTTCAATAACCTGTGCCGCCGAACTATGTGGATTAAAGGCAGCAGCGATAAATACGTTTGTGTCTATGACGACGGGTTTCATGACATCCTCCATGCAACCAGTATAGAAAATTAAGACAAATGTGTAACGGAATTTCCGGCTCCCGAAAAATCACACTAACCTCATATATTGTTATATATCTCATATGCCTGTGTGCAGAGCGTCATATACTTACCGGCATGAACTTACGTATCACAACGCTTAATCTTCAAGGATATGTCGAGTGGGAAGCGCGGCAGAAATCTATTGCCGAATACCTGCAGGCAACAAGTCCGCATATCGTTCTGTTTCAGGAAGTAGTCTTCATACCTGAGCTTTGGCCATATAACCGAGCATCGATGCTCACCCACGCACTCAAATACTCATACGAAGATAGTGCTGTCACACGGCTTCAGGACAGCTCCGAGTATGCCGATCACCGTGAGGGGCTAGCGACACTCAGTGAGCTTGCAATTGTTCGGAGCGAGATTCTCGTGCTGAAGCAAGCTCCGAATGATCGATATCAACGAATCGTGCAACTGTTGGATTTTGTGCACAATGAGGTGGATATCATCAAGGTTGCCAATGTTCATTTATCTACCGAAGATCATATTGCCAGGACGCACTTGGAAGAACTACTGAGCATACTTGCAGCACGCGGGGAAACACGAATCATCGGTGGTGACTTCAATATGCAACATCTGAACGATCACTCCGATCTTTGGCAGGACAAATATACCGCTTCGTCAAGCGAACCATACATTAGTTTCCCTGAGGGCAATCAGCAGATTGATTATTTCTTAGTGCCAAAAGAGTACCAACTCGCAGGCGTCTCTACGTCTCCTGATGGATTATCCGACCACCGTGCCGTAACGGTCAACATTGTCCTCGGGTAGTTCAAGCTAAACACAAAAAGACCTGGGGCAAAAGCTCAGATCTTTTTGACTGGATGAGCCTAACGGCTTCGTTGCTGGTTGCGGGCGTCGTCTGCTTCTATGGCCAGCACAATGAGGTCTGCCCTGTTAGTATTAGGATCAACACCACCGCCAATGAACGCAACCAAATCAGCGTCGCTCATATCGTTAAATCTATCGGTACTACCGCTTCTATTATCACCATTTCCCATACACACCTCCTCTTCTTAAAGGTATTCTCAGGTTAGCAATGCTTGGCCGACAAGTCAGCCTGATAATTCGCAACCTTCGCATATGTGGATTGCATCAGTAATATATGTATAATAAGCGTATTATGGCTTTTGCAACTATAACCATGGCCAACACTTGCATGATGCGACGCACCGCTCGCATGTCTTGTATGTATACATACTAAATCTCTTAATTATTCTCCCCTAACTTACAAGACAAAGGTGTATCCAGAAATGGAATTTGGTAATAGAGGGCCTCAACCCTTAGACAATGTGAACGTTTTAAAAAAGAAAGTAGTAATCGAGCCGCTCTTAGCGGATTATGTCCATCGACCGGTTCAGGAAAGCTTTAACTGGCACAAGATCCTGAACGACGTACGAGGCCAGCGCGGGCTGCCGACGAATGAACCTATCTATTTATTTGTCTTCCGCTCTCTTAGAAAACCGGATTTAACAGCTGAAGATATTCAGCTGCTGACAGACTGGGACGCTGCTGCCCATGTAGCCGCAGAAGAAGCTGACGGCTTCCTCGCCTACTTTGGTGGCGAACCAGATGAACATGGCGCGTGTATATCATTCTGCTTGTGGAGGAGCCGCGAAGCTGCGTTAGCGGGTACTGCTCATCCCGATCACCAAACTGCTGCTCGACTTATAACAATGTATGCCGCGCATGACACTGAGCGCTACGACATTCCTGTCTACTATCCGCACAAATTTGATGCGCGGCCATACGCGCGTTAAGTGCCGAGAATGCTGACAGACCTAGCGACGACAAGCGCGAGCGTAAACACCGAGATCAGTGCCTGAGAAGCCATTAACAGCTTTGATGCGTGCGTCAAGGGACGTGCATCGGCAGCCGCAAAGTTAATTGCATTCGTAACCGACAAGTACAAGTAATCAAGAAATGCTGGCTGCCAGTCAGGGAATTCATCTTTCATATCCTGCTGGGTAAACTGAAAATCTTTGTCTTCTTTTGACCAACGCTTGCGCGTCATGCCAGGACTATCAATCTCCCAATACCACAGTGCGTAGACAATAATGTTAGTCATAAAGATCGCGATCGCCGATGAAAGTAACTCTAGACCACTGACTGAAGCATGACTCACAACGAGTGAGTTCAGTACCAATACAAGTGAGCTGATATTCGCCACCGATATCAACGCCAGCAACGTTAAAGCAAACGTATGGTGGAGACCCCGTTCATGGCTCCTGCGCCGGTTAACTGTAAAGCCAATCAGTATAGCTAGAATAATTTCGATCGGAATTATGAATGACTGCGGTCCGACAAGCAGCTCATGATTAAGTCTTGATACTATGACCTGTAATGCGATAGCGATGAACAGCCCCATTTGCGCTTGGACTAATTCTCGTCTGGAAATTTTGTGTAACATGTTAGTAACCAGTCTAACGAATCACGCGGCAAATTTATAGCCGTTTTAAAATTGTCCGTTCTACTGCTTACGTATAATGCTGTCTGCTTTTATTATAATCTCTGGAAAAATATCTAGTATCGTAGGAATCAGCCCTGCTACTTGGACCGCAGGACAGCCCAGCCGCTTTTCTCTGAGAAGTTTTTGCCCATCTATGCCCCTCCCGTCTTCCAAAGGCGGTGGAGTTGAAGCTAGTTTATTTCTAATAAAGGTTGCATTCTTGTCAACATCAAGACCCAGTACTACGTGCAATTCTCCTCCCTTGATCTCATCTATCCGTAAGCCCGCGCAGTTAACGGCAACTTTGAGTGTTATAAGACTACGTAACGCATCATTATCGACAATACCGGCGATGTACGGCGATGTACCGTCCGCAGCCATATCACCGCCCTTTAGCTTGAGGACGTGTTTCATTACCAGCGCTATGCCACCCGTTGCACTTACCCCTATCACCTGAGCTAGACAGTTGCCGTCGGGTATTCGATTCACTCGAGAATCCCGAGAATCAGCCGATTGAGCCGTAAAGACCGAGAGTGGCGACGAGTCATCTAAATTCCTTGCGATATTTATAACGGCAAGCGTTTCGGTAAGGAGGCGAATTCCACGCGGGAGCTGACTACTCGCATCTTCAGCCAGTGATACGAAGGACATCCCCATCATTTCACTCCCTATGTCATCGACTCGCACTCCGCGTCCCTCTGGCGAGACCAAATTGCGCCACCGAACCAAACTGACAGCAGCTTTGTCGACAACTCGCTGACGTATCTCTGGCCGTTGCAGCGCACGTGCCACTCCGCACATAACAAGGCCGCTGCCGTAATAATAGTTTGTTTCAAGTGCTTCATCGCCCAGTGTGTTTACGGAGTCATAAATTGCTTCTACGTGTTCGGGGAATATAACAGCTCGGTCTGCCATGCTCTGTGCATGCGCAGCTAAACTTTCCCACTCAATGGGAACTTCACGCCTGTATTGAACGGTGTCCGTAGAGTCTTGTGACATTTGCTATATTATAACATAATATGTCAAGTATATCAATCGAGTGTACTTTGCGATGATAGGCTTAATGCTTATACTCATAGGGATGGAAATTGCTTTACTTACTCTACTCGGCGCGCTGTTCTATTCGATGTTTATCATCTTTGCGGGCCTTTCTGGTGGCAAGATAAATGACTGGCTCGCCGCAGTTATGTTCAACGGCATTGGTAGCCTCGTACCCCTAGCTATATACCTCGCATCTTCAGCCAAAGGCAAAACTACCTGGAAAGGTGTTGTTTATGCCGGTATTGCTGGCGTTGGCATCATGCTCTTTTCAATTGTACTGGCGCGCATCTTTAGCCGAGGTGGCAATATATCTTTTGTCGCACCGGCAATTTACGGTACCGTTATCATGCTAACAAGTGCTTTTGGCTGGTTAGTCCTTAAGGAAAAAGTTACCGGGCTGCAGGGCTTAGGACTTGCACTGATTCTCGTTGGCGTGATCTGCGTTATAGCCGCAAAGCTTCGTACTGCCTAAACCCTATGGTTCCTGGGAGTAGTGCGTTTCGAGATACTGGAGATGTTTGTTTCGGAACTTGTGGAATTCAGATTTTTTAAAGCCGATGCGTTTGATGAATGTACTGATCTTCTCTGAACCAATGAAGTGCGGCATCATGACGTACGCCGCGCCCAGCCCATACAATTCACTCGCCTGCGACGCGGTCTCGGCAGAAGAAATCAGTACCGCTTGGGGATTATTCACATGCAACCAGTGAGCCAGGAATTCATTGGTCTTGTAGTCAGAAATCGTTGAGACAACCAACTTACTGCGATCGA
This sequence comes from Candidatus Saccharimonadota bacterium, assembly GCA_028289075.1. Lineage (GTDB taxonomy): Bacteria > Patescibacteriota > Saccharimonadia > Saccharimonadales > JAQGGX01 > JAQGGX01. The sequence continues at coordinate 31,298 of JAQGGX010000058.1, forward strand.
GCTGGAGTTCTTCGATTAGCTCAGGGTCAGTAGCATCACCATAAAGGACATTCACCTTTTGAGCCTCTAAGAGCTCTATTGCCTCCGGGTCATAGTCAACCACAACGAACCGTTTGTTCATGGATTTGAACGTACGGATAAACTCCTGCCCACCCTTACGGTAGCCAAATATAACAATCGGATATCCATGTACGCCGCCTGGCCGTTCATAGTCTAGTACTCTTCGCTCAAAGAGGCGCAGGTACCGCTCTAGCTTCCCGTACAATGTATCGTCATATTTCATAAGATAGGCAGACAGCGCAAAGGTAATGAGTGCAACAAGCGAGATAACTGCCTGAACCTTTTCAGAAACCCTACCCGAGGCGACTGCTGCAACGACAAATACTAATGAAAACTCACTCACCTGACTGAGTGATACCGCAGTTTTGAAACTGGACCGTTTCGTATAACCGAGTAGTCCTAGGCTCATCATGACGATGAGCGGCTTGAAAAGCATGACAATGCCGCTAAACAC
>JAQGGX010000085.1 GCA_028289075.1 Candidatus Saccharimonadota bacterium
GATTGCACCTGCAACACAAAACTTTTGACGATGATGTTGTGTGGATGGATAACTGGCTCAAAAGCCCCCGCTTCCTCGGCCTACCGTACTCACCACATCACCTCAACTAAGCGAGCGCGTCTTTGGCGTAGCCGTAGAGTGCTTTGGCGCCCAGCAGCACCGATACGGTAAAAGCAATCGCACCCAGCAAAAAGCTTACTTGTGAAATGCCCTGTGGCAGTACCTCAGCCAAACCATAGAAAGCAATCGCTACCCACTGGGCGGCGGTGAAATGTTTGCCGCTGGTAGACGGGTGGATCTCTGCTTTACGCAGCTTTGCAATACCGGTGAAGATTGCATTGCCGATATGTTGTAGTGCGATAAGTACTGCCTGCCATGGCATGAGTACACTTTTGACGACGAGCACCGGTATAGCTGCTGCTATCTCGATCTTGTCGATTGAAGCGTCTACTGCTTCACCTAAGGGGCTTTTGGTGCCAGTCTTGTCCGCCAGAATTCCATCAACGACATCCAGGATTCGGCCAATGACAATCAGCGCTACCCCACGGAATATCTGATCGTTAAAGATGTCGACGAGGCCGACAAGCACCAATACAAAACCAAGTGCACTAATGACGTTGCCTGGTGTTACGATGCCATTCGTCCTGGCAGCCAAACGCTGCCAGTAATTGCGATTTCTGGCTTTTAGCTTTTCCCAATCGGGTTTTTTGCTAGCGCGATGTAGGTTCATAGTCATCACGATATCATGCTTGCATCAGCTATTCTAAAATTTATTAGCGTACATTTGTTTCGGCCGATTCAAAGGGTTGAGGATTTATCACTTTCAGGGCACGTTCAGTGCCCACCTTTTCACTCGCTAATATACCCTTCCGTTGAAGTACGGCGATCGTAGTGTGCACACTAGCCGGGTTTGCGCCTATGGCCGCAGCAACGGCCTCGTGCATTGACCCCTCACTCACTGCAAATCTCCCGCCGTGGTGCCTCGTGATCATTTCCGGTATACCTTTGAGTAGAGAGCCGGACGCAGCTCGCGGCCGCTTAGGAGCTGGTATTTTAGGATCAGGAAGATCAACTTTAGGAGTAGCTTCTTGTGCTGCGACTATCGTAAGTGCTGCGACGTTTTTTACTTCTATCCCAGTGAGCGTACTTAGAGCCACGCCGCCATTTGTTTTGAGTTGTCCCTGAAGCACTTTCCTCTCTGATATAGTTGTACCGCCTTGTATGCCATGAGTGTCACCCCGTAGCAACGCCTCCGAAAGACAATCAGAGACTACAGAACACTGGGCACACAAACGGCCAATAGTCTGAATCTCGCCTTGTGCTCTCCCAAGTTGAGCCTTCCGCTTACCCTGGTACGTTTCATAAAGGTCATCAGCGCTTCCGGGACCGCATTGCGCATCCATGCGCCATGCAGGATCAGGCATCTGCGGGGTTATATAGATTTCTTCACTAGCCTCTGACATATTAATATCCAAATATGGGTATAGTTGATGTCTATCATGCACTCCTCTGTTAATTTTTGCAATTACTTACATAACTTATCGATTTATGGTGTAATCTATTGATTAATTAAACTATTTATGCTATAATACCGACAATCAAAAGTAAGAGTTTTGGGGTACTTTGCGGTGGGACATCGCAGACTGCTACCTCATGCGGAGTCAAAGCGATATGATCCTCACTGAGCTGCTTCAAACCAGTAACCTACCACGGCTAAACAACCGTGTCATTAAACGCGAGTTTAAACTTGCCCGTAACAAGACCCAAAGATTCGTTCGTGTGTGGATCAAAAAGACACGTACGAAAACTATGGCAGTCGCACGCCGTCAGTATTTCTTGAGCCACGCATACCGCGACATGCAGGTCTCTATCCAGCGCAATGAAGACATTTTCATCACAGCTATGATAACGGTGTTGGTACTCACCTTTGGAGCTGCCGCTACTGCTACGAACGTCGTATTCCTCTTCTTCCAGACCGCATTAGACCTGTCCAACATCAGCGGTGCGAGCATGGCTATTATCGGCCTGATCGCAACAAGCGTGCTGACCGTACTCGTCAGTTGGTTCCTGGCGTTTTTGCTCAACTTTATGTCACTTTCCATCATGGACGGCGCTACCCGCAAAGTTAATCGCTCCGTGCGCACCACCGCCCGCAAAGCACTTCGCTATACCAGCCGTGTTGCTATTTCGTGGCTTGCACTCGCATCTGTGCTGACCGCTCCTATTGCACTGACCGCAATCCTTGGTTTCCTCTACGTCAGCTTTAACGGCGTATCGATGGACGCACTTATGGTTGGCTTTCAGGCTGGCATTATTGCAGGCTTGTCATGGATCATTTTCGCGCTTATGAATTACAGCTTAGTCCCTTATGTTGCCCTGTTTGAACCGAGCATTGCCATCCGTGATGCACTCGCCCGCAGCCAGCAACTTGTGAGGAGCAAAGGCCGTTTGTTTATTCTGGCTGGTTACGTCGCGTTATCTGCAATATTTGCAGCGATATATACGATTGCTAACTTCCTTGACCACAGCATCGGCACCAACAAATGGTTACTCATATTCATGGCATCAATTGCAGTTGTCACCATCGCCAACGGCGTTATGGTCACGTTCTACCGCAAGCGCAAACTCGCCCGCAAGTAGTTACCGCCGCAAGCCTACCCTCGCTTGCAGTCTACGCCGTTATAGTTGTTGTCAGGGATTCCTTCGTCTACCCTTACTTCTTCTATACTGGCAGGGTCGTCTTCTGAAATGTTGACGCTAAATGAACCTTGCCTAGTAGCGTCCTTATTAAACACACTGCCATTTTCATCAACTATAACTTCAACTTTGTGGCCAGCTGCCGCTGCTATCTTTGCGCCGGAAGGATTATATGCCGTCACGACAACATCAGCGTGTCCGAGGTTTCCCTTTTTAAGGATCCAGGTGCATGATTTTACAATTTGAGGATTTCTAGACGTATTCCTCTCTCTTTTTTCTGCTTTCTCATCTGCGACTCTTTTGTCTTTTTCGGGTGTCGTACCTATCAACGTTTTTTCATTACATCCAGCAAGGAAAAAGGCACTTGCTCCAAGTACGACAACAAGCAGAGGGCTTGGCCATCGCTTCTCTCTAAGAACATCCATATTACTCATACCAGGATGCTACGCCACATAAAACAGCTTTACAATCTCCCGTTGTAAAAACTACTAAACATTATGAAGTTATTATATTTAATTCGAAAGATAATAACTGTTAGGGATACGTAAATCTGGATACACAATCTCATGTCTACCGACACGCTTGCCCATACCCCCTAAGATTTTACGCACTACAGTCTCGGGATCTCCATGCTTCCCATCGTAATCTTTCACCTCACCATCAGGCATTATTTTGGTGGTGGTCCCCTCTCCATCGTACAAATACGTGGTTGTTTCCTCACGCCTCAGATCTTCACCAATGTCCCCAGCGTGACCAATCTCACCTGAGTCATCTGTGTCTATTTTCTTTGTGGCTACAAATGCCATAGCTCCATCCGCAAACCAGACAGTTACCAGAGACTGGTCTCCGATGCCGTACCTATACGGCAGTTTATGATGCTCGGCTTTTCGGAATGCATCTGACTGATAGTAGTCCTTGAGTACACACAGGATGGTCCCAGTTTCCGGAAGGCCGAGCAGCTCAGGTAGATACTCTTCAGCATTATTCCAGGTGTCTAAAGAAAAAGAAGGTGGGCGATGGCTGTCCATCTCTGGCATATCCAAGGACTCCTTTAAGAATAGTCCCTAATTTATATCACGGTTCGCCCAAAGAACAACTATTACTCGCCGGGGAAACCTTAATTAAGGTTCGGGCCCTCGATCAAAAAATCTCTTCCCGTAAAGGTGCCTAATAACTCATTAACCGTAGCAAAAAAGTTTTCCGGACGCGCCTTATCACCATGGAATTGACTCCACGTATTGTCAGATCCTATTTCGGTCAGTGTATTAGCCCCATCATAATGAAACATATACACAAGTGGTCTAGCCGCTTCCCTGTCAGGCGTGTCTGCTTCATGGCGCGTTGCCACCTCCATATCAATGCTCATAACAAACGTTTGAGTGCCATCCGCGTAGACCATAGCATGCAATAATCCGTCTGCGTTCACTCCTGGTTGTGGCGGCACTACATGAAAGCCCGCAGCCCGAAATGCATCTGATTGATACCGGTCCGTGTAGGCATATATAACCTGTTTTTCCTTAGTAATGGCGCCGTACAATTCAAGCAGAGGCTTTGTCATCAGTAATTTCTCCGCAGAAAAAGAAGTTGCCCTACTATTATCCTTCTCGCTCACACCTATAGTCCTCAAACATACATAGTGTCTACTTATACTCCCCCCTCAACCAAAATCAACCACCTCTCTTAACTTCCCTTCAAGAAAGCGTCCAGATCCTGATCCCTGCCGTCACGTTTGAACTCAAGCATCTTAATCATGTCTGCTATTAGCTGTTGTCACTAGGGTTAGATGGTTCGGGTGGAGTCGTAAAGTAAGGTATTAATCAGATGATCTAATTCCCTGAACGTACAGGGCTCGGGTCCTTCTACGCCATGTTCATCGATAGGCGCCATCGTCGCCTCTCCACCCTGTTTACGATACAGATAGTTTCCGTCAGGGGTTAGAAATGTGATCTCTCTGTCTATATCTTTACTCAAAAACGTTGGGTTTGATTGAGTGCCTTGCTGGTGCACATAAATTTCCTGCCCATCCGAACGTTTAAATACCACCACTGGTCCCCAGTCGCGTTTAATGGTTCGGCCAATCATTCCCAGCGCAGTGTCTTCTGTATACTCTTTCCTCCACCTGGGGATGGCATCGGCAGGTGGAAGTGCTCGTTCGTCTTCATGCATGTACAATTAATTCACTTTAGTCAGCACAGAGCGGGAAATAGCTTGCTGGCCCGCTACTGTCGGATGAAGTGGTGCTGGATCATTCAGGCCCTGGACCCATGGTTGTGGAGTGCAGAGTTCATGACCGCTAAAGCTAACGGGAGCAAAGCGAGCAAATGAATAATTGGCTACCGTATTCTGGATTGCCTGGTTCAGTAACTGTACCTCGCTGTTTATCCAATTAATTTCGGCTTGCGATATTGTTGGTATTGCATTAGTGCAGTTGTTTGAGAGTGGGTTGTAGTAACCAGTCCAGACGACACGCGGCGGCTGTCCACCACTCTTAGCGGCTATGGCAATCATGGAGGTATGTATGCTGGCTCGTAGCGCTATACGGAGGCCCTTCAGTGTTGCCTTCTCAGCCTCAGTGCCACAGGTTGAAGTAGATTGATAACATCGGTACAAGAATGCGTTCCAGCCCAAGTCGTTCGCTCCAGCCGTAACGCTGATTAAGGCCGGAACTCCGTTTGCAAATGCTGTATCGAGCTGCGGCGGCTGCTCTCGACCATTTACGTTTTGCTCCGTGAACAAATCGCTCGCTTTTGCGCTGCGGCATGATCCATTTATGTACCACCGATTCACACTTGCGGCTACATATACGGGATAGGCATACCCCGTCAGACCGCATACACGTTGTGTGGTTGTGGGATCTGTGGGCTGCGGCAACCCAAGACCTGCTGCAACCGAATCACCAAGCGCAATATATAATTCAGACCTTTTCAACGAGCCAGCAGGCTGAGAAGGCGCAACCGGGGAGGCACCTGGGGAGCTCGTAGTATCTCTACGGATACAGGGGTTCCTGTCAATTTCTGACAAATCCATATTTGCACCCGCCCATAACCCTGGCAGTATGATGTCATTTGTCACATCACATTTTTTCGGTGCATTATTTGTGCTTTGAGCGCTCACCACGCCTGGCAGCAGTATCGCAACAAACAAACCAATACTCACGAGTCTCATAATAATGCGCTTCATGGCGTTTATCTCCCTTGCTGCTTAATGACTCAATTTTAGTCCTCGGTCATACAGCTGCTAGGAGAAATATTGCGCGAAGTATATCAGACACGCTGTAGAGATTGAGCCGGGTTCCCTCCTGTAACCAGTGTGGTGAGCCATGCACGGATGCCGGGACGGGCAGTTACTGGAGTAATCGCCGCGCGTGCTGCATCGGGATAGTTAGAGAACACCCCCAGGACTCCGAGGTCAAACAGTTTAACGGTGAGCGCTATTTCTTCTTCCTTCGTAATGTTGCTGGGATACGCCATGACCTCGATTCCGTGCAGCTTGGCCTCGTGCATGAGCGTGTGTGTTATCTCGAGCATATTCGTACCAATCATCGATGTATCGAGCTGTTTGGTACGCTCTACAAAGTTGGTCGTATCACCGCTATGGAATAGCGCCGAGATAGGCACATCAGGCATAAGGTGGTGGAACATCCTGACCTCATTATGGTCAAAAGATGAAACCAAAAAGTGGTTTGCCGTCAGTTTACCGCGCGCGGTGTAGCGACGGATAGCTTTTGCTACAGCTTTGGCAGATCCCTTTCCCTTGATCTCTATATTCAGCAGCACTCTCCCGTCAATCACCTTGACCACCTCATCAAGTGTCGGGATCTTCTGACCCTCTCCAGCGTCCAAGGTCCGCAGCTGTTTGAAGCTTGTATCGACAACTTTGCCTCGTCCGCTGGTAGTACGCTCCAGTGTATCGTCATGAATAACAATAATCTCTCCACACGGAAGCACGAACACGTCGATCTCTATCATGTCGACGTTTATCTCTAGTCCCTTTTTTATTGCAATAATTGTATTTTCGGGCGCAAGACCCATCGCACCCCTATGTCCGTATATCCACATACCGACTGATTATCCCCTCTTTGTTGAATAATTTTATCAAGAGCTCAGCTTCATCAGAAACGACCTATTTTGCTTCGATCTAAATCATACGTACATACTCATGGTAACGCTAATGCTGTAATGCGGAAAGTACAGCATTAGGATTTGCTTGAACAATAGAACGCACGGGGCAGTTTATATCTCACGGAGTATATAAAGTACTCATGCTTGCGATAGATGCAAATAAATGTAATATGTAGAGCACATGGAAACGCACGAAAAGCCATATTTGCGCGATGGTCTTGCCATCGCTCGACTACCGATGAATACGGAAGTGCTCGATATGGTCACTGAAGGGCTTCAGCGTGAATATCGTGGTGTTAGCCCCTTTCGAGCCACTCGGTTTGATGAAGGAAACCCGCCAGCAATTCAGATTGTTTCCGCAGATGAGATCATAGACAAAGACTGGTCGCATAGAGAAACTGGGGAAGAAGCGCTCCTCGAAGACATTGGTAATCCACTCTTTTATAGGGTGCCGGAGTTCAGCAGCGAGCGAACTGTGCGGTTAATCGGTCGGAGCGTTATAGCGAACAAGTCTGAAACGCACATAGTTATCAGCCCGGACCTCGGCAGTACACGAAATCTAATGAGTGAACGTCATAACGCCCTTACTAATCTTGAGTTACTCGCTAAGGTCAAAAAACCTTATATATGGCACCCCGGTAACTTCAATATCATTGTTGCCCGCGGCAACCAACATGCCAGTGATCTTGCAACGTCCCGTATCGTTGGTTTCCTGAATACGCTACTGGAAGGCCAGGTGCTTCGCCTTACTCCTTCCATAGCTACTCCCCGCATCTTTCCTGAGAGATCTTAAATTTAGTAGACTACATGTCTAGGCAAACACAAAAGTGTATTTTTAAATGAGGTGGAAACTGTCTAGTCTTTCTCTCAAGATTAAGCGTTTCCAGAAGCCTAGGCGCTGCTCGCCGACCACGAGCCATAGAATGTTGCGCTTTAGCTGGTAAGGAGAATCTTGAGGCCGATCAGTATCAAGGCGACACCACCGATGATTTCTACCTTGCCTTCAAAGAATGTGCCAAGCTTCTTGCCAAAGAGGAATCCAAGTGCGCTTAAGACAAAGGCGACGATACCAATAATAAGCACTGAAAGGTACAGTGGCAGATTAATCAGATTGAGCGTCACACCAACGACTAATGCATCGATACTCGTGGCAATGGCCATAAGCGTCAGTGTCTTGTACTCGAGGATGTTCTGCCGTTCTTTTTCCTCAGTATCGCCAAACGCTTCTTTGATCATCTTTAGCCCTAATATACTCAAGAGTATAAAGGCAATCCAACCGCTGTAGCCGACAATTTCGTTATGTAGTCCCGCGCCAATTAACCAGCCAATGACTGGCATGGCTGCCTGGAACCCACCAAAGAAAAGACCAACTTTTACGGCGTCACGGATACGTGCGCTGCGAGCCTTGATACCGCCAGCGACACTGACACTCAATGAATCAAGCGCCAGACTGACGGCTATAACAAAGATACTGAAAAAGGATGTCATTCGTGAGTATTATACGCGAATCAGCAAAAAAACGAGGTAGTATGCATCAAATTAAGCGGCTTTACGTACCACTTGGTGCGCACGGGAAATTCGAGGATGCTCCAGGGAGGTAAACGCATGCACAAGCGGCTTGATGCCCCCGAGGCGAAAAATGAGTAGCGAACCAGCCGTGAGAATAGCATTGTGTCGAGCCTGGTCCAAGAGACTTAGGTCAACCATGCCCTCATTGAAAAGCCGAGCAGCCCTCTCCTCTGCGCCGGACTCTACATCTTCAAGCTGTTTTGCCGCCCAGTAGCTGGCAGGTTCGAACAAGCTAGCTTCTGCGACACCATGTGAGGTGTGATGCACTGATAGTGTAGTGTCAGCACTCAAGCCTCGATCCATGTGTAATGAGTAATTCCCATATGCATAGCCTTCCGGGCTTCTGAGGGCCGTATCGCCTGGCTGTCTTTCGCTGAATGCAAACTGAAGAGGATTATCACGAGCGGTGGCCAGTTTATAGCCATGACCGACTAATGCATCCCGGGCACCGGTTGCAGCCACTGCCTCGTTCATATCCACACCGGCATTGTGCATGACAAATCCAGGCAAATCACCTGCAGCCACCCGCTCTAAGTGTTCTTTAATATCCTGACCGGGTTCTACAGAGAGAATCGGCACTGATTCAAAAGCTGTTATCATACATAAACTTTAACATAAATACCATGAAAAGTCAATGCATGCAGATAGGGCTAGCTCTTTACTTTGATGTTGTTGGCTAGACGGTCAAAGTCGGACTGATATTGGTTGTTTGAACTCTGGTGAATATATTCAATCTTAACCACGCCCTTGCCCGTATCAATATAGTAAGCGTCTGTAGTCTCGCCGTTACTTTGTTCGGTAGAAGATTTGAGCGTCTTGTGTCCATCAATAGCCATTGAACTACAGATATGTTTCTTCACGTTCTGGACGTTTTGCAATTGATTACAGTCGGTTGCGCCCTGGGGATCTACCGAAATCTTTATCGGCGCACTCGGGTTAGCGTCACAGTTAAGGTCAGCACCACTCGGGATTACATATACGGTGCTGGCTGCTGACGGACAGGTGCCTTCCTTAGCACCATCAGGGAGCGTGTAGGTGATAAGCGCCTTTACCTCTTTGACATCGGCAGTACCTGTTTGTTGCTGTGGTTGAGTCTGGTTACTCGTCTGCTGAGCTTTCGTATCATTGTGCGAGTTTGTACGCCCTAGTCCCCAGCCTGCCAAGCCGGCAAGGAGAAGGAGAATAATGACAGGAATTGCCACTTTTAGTAATCGGTTCTTACGGGGTTCGGTATTGGGGTCCATAGATATTCCTTCGTTACTTTACGCCTTACAGCGTAGCATTGGAGGCCAATACTTGGTGTGAAGTATCTATCTCTCCTAGGCCCAGGGTTTCAGAATGACTTTGGTTACTCCTTCTTCGCGCTTGTCGAAGCGTTCGTACATCTCCGGCCCCTTGTCGAGTGGTTCGTGGTGGCTGACGATGACACTTGGTTTTGCCTTGCCGCCAATGACTACATCACGTAAGTATAGGTCATGCTGCCGCACTGGTGCCTGACCCGTGCCAACCGTGAAGCCCTTGCTCCACATCATGCCCCACGGCAATGGGTATATACCTTGTGCGGCATCTCCTTCTTCGCCGGGATCATTTGGCAAGTACACGCCAATGATACCTAAGCAACCAGTCGGCAGCACTATATCAGTCAGGTGCTGCAACACCTGTGTGTGGTCCTCGCGGCTCATGTCTTCAAAATCATGTGCCTGGTAGCCAACCGCATCGATACCACTGAGCACGCCATCAGCTATCTTTTCTTCGCCGGGTCGAGCATAGGCAGTCAGTAATTCGTTATTCTTACGAAGTGTTTTAATCTGCTCTACCGGATCACCGTCATTCATGTCTATCGGGATGGCACCCATTTCACGAGCTTTCTCAAGCCTGAAAGCATAATGGTCGACGATGTATATCTCGTACGCACCGCGAATCTGCGCTGACATAACAGATAGGAGCCCTACCGGACCCGCACCAAATATCACGACACTATGACCAGGCTTTACGCCAGCCAGCTTAGTCGCATGGTGTGCCGTCGGGAAAACGTCAGCAAGTAGTACAAAATCATCTTCGAATTCGTCATCCGGAGCACCCGGTAGTTTCAACGCATTAAAGTCTGCGTATGGTACCAGCACATACTGCGCTTGCCCACCCTGGTATGGGCCCATCATAGAGTAGCCATAAGCGCCACCGGCAAAGTCGGGATTTACCGTGAGGCATGCGTTGGTAAACTGGCGCATGCAATTGAAGCACTCTCCGCACGCGATATTGAACGGAAGGACTACCCGGTCACCTACTTGGAGCTGTTGTACACCGGGACCGATTTCTTCAACCACTCCGAGAATTTCATGACCAAATATTCTGCCTTCTTCGATTTCCGCTCTGCCCTCATACATATGAAGGTCTGAACCACAGATGGCTGCGGATGTAACTTTAATGATAGCGTCCCGTGGTTCGCGAATAACCGGATCTGGGACTTCCTCGACCTGCATATTTCGCGGTCCTCTGTATACAACTGCTTTCATATATCCTCCTCACCTTGGATTGTCTGCACCTCCACCACCGTACTCGTTTAAAAATACGTATGCAGTGTAATTATTCACAGATATTGTTTTGTTTTATTTCCAAGGAGAGAATAAAGCTTTTGCCGTTTGGTGAAGAGCACCCTTCTCGTCCCCTGGTTGGTCGTGGAGATATTGTGCCGAATTGATTTCCGTGACCTGTCTTGGCAACACTGCCCACCAGCCTCTGTATTTTCGTGCATGCTGCAAGAGGGCTTCTTGAACACTCCGTAAATCATCAGCATCTCTCGTTCGGCTAAATGCTACGATTCCCTCAGCTGCATGCTCCTGGACCATACGATTATCAGGCGCATTATAATGGGTATAGGGCGTCCATCCATAATTAGCCGGGTTGAGTCCCAGCATGCTCACCTTAATATCAAGCACACTACCAAGCCGCGGCAATGCCTCAAACCATCCGGGGTTCACAACCTCGACACCTTCTTCTTCGGCGAGCCGTAACGCAGCCTTGGCTACTTGGCGCGCAGGCACCTCCTCTTCTTCTGTAAGTCGTGGGGATCGTAGTCCTGGTATACATAGAAGATGTTCGTAACCCTCAAGATCAAAATCTTTAATCAAACGAGGATCAGGCTCCAGAACAGCACCCTCCATCCCTATCATTTCCGCAGCTCGTTCCAGTAGGCCTGCGCCAAGCTTAGATATTCTGAAGAAACCATCGTAGTTTGGTCGTTCTAGTAACTCCACCAGTCCAAGCTTGGGATCGTATTCACTCATAATTATCACTGTACAACGTTTATAAAAACATACAAATATGTGATGGAAATCACATTGGACAACTAGCGAATCACTATATTACTATTCAAGTAAGTTAACCATAAGCGGGAACTCTCATGAATATATCTCTTAGGAACGATGAACGTGGTATAGCTCACGTTGTGTTAGTGGCAATTATAGTGGTGGTGCTCGGGGTCGTTGGCCTTGTCGGCTGGCGCATCACGCAAAAAGGAACAGATGCAGCCAATAGCTCCCTCAGCGATGTGGTCAAGCAAGCAGCCGCCAAGTGTGATCTGGATGATAAAGATCTTTGTAAGTTCTACGCCAGCTGGAAAGAGAATAAATACTACAAGATCAATACCGTCACAACTGCTGACGGTAAGACAAGTAACTCAACCTACGAATCAGTTGGCAGTGACCGTTTCCGCATGACGACTAGCGGTGAAATGAGCTACGAGATGATCACTATCGGCACAACAACCTACACCAAGGATCCTGCCGACGGTAAATGGTGGAAGCAAACCCTCAAAGCCGAACAACAAAAAGAATACAGCATGAGCGATGACCTAAAGTTTGAAGAACCCGCTAAGGATAAGCCAGAAGCCGAGAAGACCGTGTATAAGAAGCTTGGCAAAGAAGCTTGCGGCAACCTGACATGTTTCAAGTATCAGGTGATTGATCCTGCGCGCAAGGACCAAACCGAACACATCTGGTTTGACGACAAAGATTACCAACTCCGCCGCAGCACAACCGAGAGTGCATCCAGCAAGAGCGAGATGACATTCAGCTATGACAAAATTAATATCAATGAGCCCTCACCTGTCAAAGAGCTCAGTGCAAACCAAGCAGTCATACCTGGGCAGAGCGAACCTACGACCATGCCATCTGAGGCTGAAATGCAGCAAATGATGCAAAATTCTAACCAATAGAGACAGCTTAGACAATATAAAAATAAAAATGACCCGAGTACTCGGGTCATTATATAGTGCACTTTGTACTATGCAGTCAAACGGACGAGTTCGTCGTGAACCAGTCCATTAGAGGTGATTGCACCCTTGAATGGTGTTCGGTAATCCAGCTTCCGGCCATCAAGGCCAGTAATTTTACCACCAGCTTCTTCTACGATAACCTGCACGGCAGCCATGTCGTGCGGACCTACTTTTTCTTCGATGTATCCGACAAATTTTCCGCGGGCCACTAAACTTGCTTTATAAACAGCTCCGCTAAACGTTGCAGTCTGTATTTTGCGCTTCACTAGCTCAAGGATGTAGCTAGGGGGATTATTCATAAGGCGATCGAGCGAACTGCTGGCCGCGACAATCCCTGTTTCTAACGTATCCGGTGATACCTGTAGCTTTTCACCATTACAGAAGCTGCCCTGTCCAACTATGCCTGTATACAATCGCTTCAGGAATGGATCATACGCCACGCCAACAATTGGCTTGCCACTTACTACGAGCGCCAGAGAGAACATAGCCGTTGGAGTGCCCCAGACATAGGCCTTGGTGCCATCAATTGGATCACACAACCAGACTCGTTCCTGGTTGGTGTCTTCACTGGATTCTTCCTCGCCAATGACACCGTCATCAGGGAATGCTACGGCCAAACGTTCGATAACCATCGTGTTGATTAATGTATCGGCGATAGTTACCGGAGAGCCATCATGCTTAATCACCTTTTGCTGATCCCCATCAAAGTACTGGAGCATGATGTTGCCGGCCATATAAGCAATCTCCGTTGCTACCGTGAGATCTCGGTCGTAAGTACTATCTGTCATTGGCTTACAGTATGACGTGAATAGCACCAATGACAAGCTAAAAGCTTACACCTTACTCACTAATGATTGGTTCGTGGCTTGTACGTAGTGGCGCTTCACGCAAGAAGAGTGCCATCACAAACGCGAGCAGTGCAAATGGCACCGCAATCAAAAACATATCATGGAAAGTGTTCACAAATGCGAGTCCAATATCATGGGCAACACTTGGCGGAAGTGAATGCAAGTTTACCGCCCCGCTCTGGATACCTTCCATGCTGACCGGTATGCTACCGCCTACTCCTTTGGGTAGTAATTCGGTTAGATGGACCGTAAGCCGGCTAACCATAATTGCACCAAAAATCGCCGCACCCAATGATCCACCAATACTTCGGAAAAACGTAACGGTAGCGGTAGCCGCACCCATATCACGCCGAGTAACTGAGTTCTGAACTGCCAATGTCATGACCTGCATAAACAGACCAAGTCCTGCGCCGATAGTGAACATCCATAGACCAAGCAGCCATGGGCTGGTAGTAAGTCCGAGATGACTGAACATCCATAGACCCGTTGCAAGCAGTAATGTACCGATAACAGGATAGCGTTTATAGTGGCCGTACTTCGATATAAGACGTCCTGAGCCAATGGAAGCAATCAACATACCAGCCACCATCGGCAGCATCATGAGACCTGACTTGGTAGGTGAATATCCGAGGACGAGCTGCTGATAGACCGGGATATATAGGATAGCGGCAAACATTGCGATACCGGAAAGTATAGAAAGTACAGAAGAGACCGTGAATATATCATTCTTGAATAGTCTCAGTGGAATAATCGGTTCTTGAGCTTTTCGCTCAGCTAATACGAATAGTCCGGCAAATACTACCGCGCTTGTGAGTAACCCAATAATCTGCGCTGATGCCCACGCATACGTGCCGCCACCCCATACAGTCGCAAGCAGCAGGCTTACAACCGAAAGAGATAGAAGACTTGCGCCAAGGTAGTCGATCTTGTGTTCTATCTTATGGATGGGAAGGTGCAACTTCTGAATAACTGTATAGAGTGCAAGGGCGCCGAGGGGAATGTTTACATAAAAGACCCATCGCCAGGAAAGAGATTCAGTCAAAAAGCCTCCAAGTAGCGGGCCGGCTACACTCGAAAGTCCCCAGACAGCACCAAAGTATCCCATATACTTTCCTCGTTCTCTTGGGGACACGACATCTCCAACGATCGTAAATACCAGTGCCATAAGGCCACCGGCGCCGATACCTTGGATAGCGCGGAATATGACTAGTTGCATCATATTCTGCGCAGCGCCACATAGTATTGAGCCAATGAGGAAGACAATGATCGCGAATAAGAAGACTTTTTTACGTCCTAAGAGGTCGCTGATTTTACCATACAATGGCGTCACGACAGCGCTTGTTAGCAAATACGATGTAGCAACCCATGATAGTTCGTTCAGACCATGCAATTCACGGGCAATCTGCGGCAAGGCAGTTCCGACAATCGTTTGGTCAAGTGCAGCGAGTAGCATTACGAGCATCAATGCGCCCATAACAACCATAATCTCGCCATGTGTGTAGTGTACGGCCTCCGAATGGCCGGTTGGTTTGGTACTCACAGTAGTAGTTATCCTTCTTTTTTATTATCTTCGTCAGTATGTAGTGCGTCAGCCAGATTCTTAACCATCGCCTCAACATCCTCAGCCTTGAATAGCATGAGTCCTGGTCTGGAAGGGTGAGTCATGACAACAACTCTACTCCCTGCGTTCAGGCCAAGTGTGTTTCGAGCTTCTACTGGAATGACCAGCTGACCCTTTTCATTTAAGGTCGCTGTTCCAAGTATCTTGGGGAATTGTGTCGGCTCCATCAATATATATTATTACTTTTATTACATGTAATACAATGATATTTCTTACAGTTTCTAAAAACTACTGTTCTATTTGTGTCTGCAAGAGGACATAGTCAGCGAGTTTCCATCTGTATAGTGGTGTATTACGAGGAGGCAAACCTTCGCTAGCCATAATCCATGGAAGCGCATTGGTTACGAGAACTGCTCCACCACTCGCTATGGTCTTCAGGTTACGCAGATTTTCTTCTGTAGGGCCGAAATCCTGACCTCCATTAATAAAAATAAGGTCGAACATACATGAAGCGGGCATTATCCTGGCGTAACATGCAACTCCTTCTGCGGGATCCCCTACCATCAGTGTATGGTGAGCAGGAAAGCCCTCTTTGCGGCTGATTGGCGTTGGCGGTGGAAATGTACGCTGTAGATAAAATAGTTCATCTCTGTTAGAAGGCCCAAACGAGGTTACCTGTGCTTCCGGGTTGGCCTTCAGAAAGGCACTGGCAGGATAGCGGTTAGTGAATCCTATTTCAGCAATACGCTGTGCGTGGGTCTGACACGCAACTCCAGCTACATACGCAAGCTCTGTTTGCACTATTGGATCTTTTACGCCTTCGACAAAGCGTAGGGGCTGCACTTCAGTAGTCATGTGACCCATTTAACAAATGTTACATGCAGTTTGCAAGCATGAGTGTTACAAAATACAGGAGTAGTTGTAATCCAGATTCTTCTGGATGAACTGAGTCATGACTACTTTACCACCAGCCGTAAGCGGTGCAGCCTTGCAGGCGTCTTTAGCAGTAGTCAGGTTTGCGCCACCCGGACGCCAGTTGATAAGACCATTCAAATTGCTGGATGTGCTAACCGTTCCGACAATTTGCCCCCACTGCAAAGCGGTAGAATATAAGCCTACTTTAGCTCCTACTGAGTGGTATAGAGCTGTCATACCCTCAAGTGTGGCAGCATTGCGAGCAAGTGCAGCAGACGAACCAGATTGCCAGGTATTCTCAGTTTCGACGTCTAGCCACCAGATGTAGTTAGCTGCGTTTGAGTCCACTGCAACCTTTTGTGCAGCAGGCTTAAAACGGTCATAGGCAGCCTCAACTGCCCGGTTCCAGCCGTATTGCCATGAGCAAGCAAGCGTGTTTGTGCCATCACATGTTCCGTAAGGATTCGGTGCAGTGCGACCCGCTGGATCAACATTGTTCTTCGGCCAGGTGGTTACTTGATCAATAATTTCTCCAGGATTCGCAGTATTTACATACAGCTGAGCACGGGGCTGCTGAGTACCACCAACAGATCGGTGCGCCCACTGCAGTTGGGTACTCAGGCACGAATTCGTATTACTTGCGAGACCGCCGTTTACCCCTACAATTCCAAAGGCCTGATCCTTTGGCACAGATTTATTACACTGCGGCCAAGAGATATCAATGCCCAAACGTGGCGGACTGTTCGCCGGTGCAGCAAATGCAGGGGCTGCCGCAACGAGCGTGAGCGTGAATGAAAGTAGAGCGATCAGGAGTGTTTTCTTCATTACTTCATCATACACATTTATTTGCTTATAACGAAGGGCTGAGGGATGGGATCGACAGGCGGTGACAACCGCGGATTTCATCAATCATATCCAGATTTGTAAGAAAGTGAAGCTCCGGATAGGCACAGTAGAGCGAAAATTCGTGAGTGCGAGCAAGCTTATTCCAGAGGTCTTCGAGGCGGATAACGGCGTCCCTGTTACCATCTTTCCATAACAACGCCACCATTTCTCCGAAAGCACGGGCAGGCTTGCCTCTTTTTGTTGCCTGGGCCACCATTGGTTCCACCACTTCAAGGAAGCGTTTCTGATCAGGCATACCCTTGACCATAAAGCTTTCCAGTAGTGTTACTGCATTAAGCGTAATGTAGCGGCCTTCAGCTATGGCTGCCGAAACATCAATCTTGCTGAGTGTAAGTCGTGCATCCAACTGCTGTATGTGACGCTCAGTGGCTATGACGATGCAGGTCTCTCCGTTTGTAAGACCGGTTCCGATAAATTCCTCGAGTGAGGTCAAAAGCTCTGATTCGTGCGGATAGAATTGGACAAGATGCTCCGGGCCAGGAGTAGCGAACCAGTTAACCTGAGAAGCACCAATTGTAGTCATATTCACACCTTTTACTTTTCTGTATATTACCACAGCTTTTAGCGCTCATGTGCAAGAAAATGCGCACATAAGCTCTTTCGGAAATTTATTCTTGTTTTCTCTCTTTATGATAACTATAGGCAGCTTCGCGAACATCGACTTTGTTCTCTAAACCTGCGCCTAAGGCACCCCCAACTGTTGCGATTGAACTCACGAGCCATGCCAAACGGAAGTAGTCAGCCAAGCCAACACTATCATATGCCACCCGGCTAAAGACTCCCCTGTCTACGACTAACCAGGAAGCTATGAGACTCAGGACAAATAGCGCCAAATAAAGACAGAGTATCCCAGCAACAAGAGTCAGGACCGTTACGACATTAAAGATCATTACGTGTTCGCTAAAACGTGCAGAAGAATGGCGCTGCCATAAATCATGAGTAACAATCAGCCACGCAGCCGTCATCCCAATAGCTATTATTCCTAGCGTAAGCAAGCGTACCCAACTCAAATGCGCGGCCAATTGCCAGACAGCGACATTTATAAGTGCAATTGTCGCTGTTCCGAGTGCCGACACAAGCGCATAGGAAAGATGCGGTATAAGCCGCCAAGGCCTGTTGGCGCGCAGCATCCCAGCAACCAGCTGTACATGGCCGAAAAATGCGGGAGTCTCCAAGCATAGCGTGATGTCTTTGTCGTCCTCTGTAATCCGTCGTATCGGTGCAAGCAATCGGGTTAGCAAAGCATCGATCCGCTGAGAGCGTTCACTGCCGCGGTGGAGATCCAACCGTTTCCATACCACTCCGTCGATCAGTTGCACGATTGCCTTGAGAATCCTTGGTTGTCGCTGCCAGAATCCAACGGCAGGCAGTGACAGGAGCATGATGTCTCCTTGAGCCACCGCATAGCCGACTACCACCCGTCCGTTACGCTTGAGCGGCAGGTCAGTAATACAAACTGTCAGATCCCATCCCTTTTCCCGACTTAACTGGCGTACCTCATCAATCGCTTCCAGCCCCGCGTATACATCAGGAACGTGCGGGTCAAACGACGTCTCAACCTTCCATACTACGTTGCTACTAATATATTCTGCGAGCGCTTTTGGCAGTTCTTTTGCAGTTGACTCCACAATTGCATGAGGAATCTGAGGCGGCGCCACCAGACCAATGACGAAGGCATTCTTCGCTTTTTTGGACCGGCGCGTTAGTTTGGTGATTGGGTTGGCCATAGGCCACTCCTTTATTTGATGGGGTGTTCGCTGAGAGCAGTTGCTACCGCAACAATATGCTTGGCAGCCGCTAAGGCCGTACTTTTAGACCAGTCGTGTTTGTGGTCTGTTTCCGAATACGAAGGACCCGGCCCTGGGCCCATATTCCAGTAGGTCCAAGCTTGGCCAGGAATCGTAAAACCAACATTGATAAGCCCGCCACTAATCTCGCTGATCACGTGATGCGCGCCGTCTTCGCTACCTGTAACGACTACGCGGGAGCTGTTCGGTATTTGATGGTGCTGGTGAAGGTTTAATGTGCAATTTAGAAAAATCGCTCTCAACGTAATCTCCTTAATTATTGATGTATCGTACCCTGGAAACGAGCAACATACTGTTAAAAAACATACAGCAAAACAAATCCAGGGAATTCGTCCGTTAGGTCCGCGAAAGCCAAAGGAGTCCCTATTCGATATCGTGGGAGTATAAGGGGATACACCTAATTTCTGTTAAAGAAATATGGGAGCCAGCTTGCGCCCCCATACGGCAGCTACTTATGTCGTGATCTCGGTGTTTGGCAGCTTGTTCTTAAGTTGTTCGATGTCGCTTTGTGGGCCCTTATAACCAGAAAGTTTTAGAGTCTTCAACTGTGTCAGGTTGCCAAGTTCGGACGGCAAGCTCTCCAGGCGATTATTAGAAAGGTCGAGTGTTGTGAGGTTCTTTAACTGACCGATCGTGCCGGGGATACTGCTCAAACGATTATTCTCTACATTAAGTACTTCCAGCTTCTGAAGTCGACTGATGTCTTCTGGCAAATCCGTTAACTGGTTATTGGAAATGTTGAGCTGCGCAATTCCTGTGTCGCTCAGCGCCGAATCAGGCAGTTGCGTTAATTGCTTATTGCTCAAATCGAGCGTCGAACCTCGATTTTGGCTGGTTTGCTCCACAGAAGTTTCACTCTGACTGTTGTTGTCTCTCTGTTGACTGATTGCATACGCTACTCCGAATACTATTAAAACTGCTGCTAAAATAATGGCTGCTTTGGGTTTGGTCATGACAACATTCTAACCTGAATAGTTCGGGCCAACTGCAATTATTCTCTCATTAGCACATATGCTATTTCTAAAGAGGTTTTACTACTTGGGCGTTACGAATACCGATATAGGATATGATACCGCCCAATATACAGAGGACAGCTGTCGCTATGATTCCGCGGTGGAAACTCGCTAATGTTACCTGTGAGCCAATTACAAGGCCAAGTGCTGCAATTGCGACGAGTCCTGCGATACGGGAAACCGCATTATTTACTGCAGAGCCAATTCCTGCTTGAGCCGGCCTGATCGATCCTAAAACTGCCGATGTCAGCGGCGCAACTGTCATGGAGAGGCCAAAGCCGAACAATGCGATACCCGGAAATAGCTGCGTCCAGTACGCCACTGAACTATCGACTCTCAGCATAAGCAAAAACCCAATTCCAGCCAGCACAGGACCAAATGTCATAAATAGTCGTGGCCCGTGACGACCCGCAAGCGCACCAAAACGGGACGAAAGCAGCATCATTATGAACGTCACCGGCAGGAGTGCCATGCCCGCAGCAGTAGCAGAATAACCTCCTACCTGCTGCACGAACACCGCAATCAAAAACGTAGCTGTTGAAAGCCCAGCATAGATAGCGAAGGTGGCAACATTGCCTGCAGTGAAGTTGCGCACATGAAAGAGATCAAGCGGCAGCATTGGGTTATTCGTTCTCTGTTCATGCCTGATAAAGAGTGCAAATAGTATGATTCCTACGACGAACGGACCATATATGAGAGGACTCTGCCAGCCATAATGAGACTGCTCAATTAGTGCGTACACCGGACCTCCAAGCCCAAATACACCGAGTACTGCACCTTTGTAATCAATCTCAACCTCTGTACGTTCCGGATCTGGCTGATCTAAGTAGTGCATCAGTATCAATGTAATAACAATTGGAATTACATTGATCGCAAAAACGAGTCGCCACGATGATGTGTCAACGAAGAGTCCTCCAAGCAACGGCCCGACAATAAACGCAATTCCCGTCCACCCCGTCCATGAACCAATCGCCCTTCCCTGCGCAGCGCCAGAAAAAGCGGAGATGATCAGCGCGAGTGAGCTAGGTACTAACACCGCCCCAAAAACTCCCTGAAGTGCACGAGCAATTATCAGGAACTGACTATTTGGCGCTATGGCACAGAGCAAAGAAGTCGCCGCAAAACCGATGAGACCAACCCGTAGCATACGTTTGCGTCCCAGGAGATCAGACAAAGACCCAGCGATCAACATGAGCGAGCCAAGCGTAATCATATATGAATCAACGATCCACTGTTGCGCTGTCAGCCCTCCCCCAAGCTCCCGCGTCATAGCTGGCAATGCCACATTAATAACCGACCCATCAAGGAATGCAACGAATGACGCAAGTACACTGATCCATATCACCAATCGCTGTTGTTTGTTCATAGTTACTACGCAGTATACACGTGTAGCAGCTGCTTATTCTATCAAGTGGTACATGGGTTCTGACATGCCGGTTGCTTCTGCCCGATACTCGATTATCCCCCTGTCTTGTAACTCAAAAATAGCTGGGAAGAGTTTGGGTGCATA
>JAQGGX010000039.1 GCA_028289075.1 Candidatus Saccharimonadota bacterium
TACACATTCTGTAGAAAAAGACCTTGGCGTTGAATTCGCTCAAGCCGAAGAACTGAAGCTGAACGTAAATACCAATCGTGTTCCAGCCGTCAAGCGCGCTGTTATCGAACGCTCACTCGGGAAGACACTTGACGTGTGGATGAGTGGCGTTGAGCTTGCCTTGGGTGAATTCAACCAACTCGACCATCTTCCACACAATATACTGCTGTGTGGTGGCGGTTCCAGCCTGGACTCGCTTACGCGTGAGTTGCAGCAGAGCGACTGGTACCGTAAACTACCATTTTCGCGTAAACCGGTCATACGACACATCCATCCTGACCAGGTAGTCGGCATTGTTGACAAAACAGGTAAGGTCTCCGATCATACACTTATTACGGCAATGGGGCTGCTGCGCGTCGGTATGGATACTATTTTGCAGCAAGACAGCACGCGCGCTAACGGCTCCATCAAAGAACGGATTGATAGGATTTTACGGGTATGAGTGCCAACGGCAAAGAAACGATTTATGTAGATATTGATGATGACATTACGGGCATCATTGATAAAGTCCGCAGTTCTCAGGAGAAGATAGTCGCTTTAGTGCTGCCAAAGCGCGCAAACGTACTGCAGAGTATCGTCAATATGAAGCTGTTGAAGCACACGGCAGACGATGCTAAAAAACGGATTGTTCTTATCACTTCTGAAGCCAGCCTACTTCCGCTTGCAGGCGCTGTTGGTATGCATGTAGCCAAGACATTACAAAGCAAACCGGTCATTCCTGATCCTCCACAAATGCAGAACAGTATGATATCGGTGAATGAGGACGAAACAGAAGTCATCGATGACGGTATCGATCCAAATAAGCCAATTGGTGAGTTGGCTGGGCTGCCATCTAATGAAGAAGAAACTATTGAAGTCGGTGATGACGATGAACCCGTCAAGCCAGCAGCCGCCGGTGCTATGGGTGCCGTCAGCGCTACGAAGCAGGCGATCAATAAGAAGTTAAAAATCCCTAACTTTGATAAGTTCCGTATACGGCTTGCCTTAGGCGGCGTAGGGCTTATTCTGGTTATTTTCGGATGGTACGCTGCATTCTACATAATGCCAAAAGCAAAAGTCATCCTGAAGACCGATACGCAAAGCGCCACGATCAACAATACCTTTACGGCAGATCCAAAGGCTAAGGAGCTCGATGAAACGAAGCTGATTGTCCCCGCTACTCTAAAGGAACTCAAGAAAACTGATTCACAGAAAGTAGCTACCAGCGGGCAAAAAGACATGGGTACCAAGGCCACAGGCAGCGTTACGTTATCTCTGAATGATTGTGCACAACCACAGGTAACGATCCCTGCCGGAACAACCGTAAGTGCTGCTAACTTGAACTTTTTGACGCAAGCTGACGTGATCCTAAAGAGTGTAAAAATTGGCAACTCATGTCAAAATAGCAGCTTCAAAGATTTCTCCACGGCTAGCGTGAAAGTTGCCGCACAAAACGCAGGTGACCAATACAACCTCAGTGCTCGTGCCTATAATGTATCCGGCTTTTCTAACGTGACGGGACAAGGATCTAATATGTCTGGCGGTACCAGCAAAGTTGTCAAAGTTGTCAGTCAACAAGACGTAGACGGTGCAAAGCAGAAGATCATCGAACAAACGGGTGCAACGGTCAAAACCGATGCAACCGACGAGCTAAAGCACGAAGGCTATGTACCGATTCTCGACACCTTTACGGCAGGCAATCCTCTCATTACTTCCAGTCCGAATGTCGGCGACGAAGCGAGTGAAGTAACTGTAAATGCTACGGTTACATACACGATGCTGGGCGTAAAGGAAGACGGACTAAAGAAACTAATCGAGAATGATGCCAAGAAGCAAATTGACACCAGCAAGCAGACGGTTACTGATAACGGTATCGAGAAGGCTGTATATAGAATCCTGGACAAGAAGCAAAACGGCGAGATGAAACTGTCCTTGCAAACGGTCGTTGTAGCTGGTCCTCAGCTTGATGCAAATGCAATCAAAGCTGAAGTTGCCGGCAAGAAGCGGGGTGATGCAGTAAGTTCGCTCAGGAGCCGTCCTGGTATCAAGGACGCTGAAATACAGTACAGTCCTTTCTGGGTGTATTCCACTCCGAAAAATGCAGATAAAATAACAGTAACTTTTGAACAAAACAACACGAATAATGGCAATAAGTAATGTACTCGCACTTGACGTAGGAGAGCGACGCATTGGCGTGGCCGTTGCCAGCCTGTTCGCACGCTTGCCGCATCCTCTCGTGACGCTTGATAACAATGATACGTTTTGGAACAAACTCGGCCAGTTAATTACCACCGAACAAGTATCGGTGCTGGTGGTGGGATTGCCACGAGGTATGTCCGGTCAGGAAACAGCCCAGACTGCTTATGCACGTGATTTTGCGCGTGAGCTTGAATCCAGGGTAAACTTACCAGTGCATTTGCAGGATGAGGCGCTGACATCGCGTCAAGCAGAAGCTGAACTTATCGCTACCAAGAAACCCTATAGTAAGGGTGATATAGATGCACTTGCCGCGACATATATCCTGAGTGATTTTTTGGGTGAGTATAAGGGAGATGACAAATGAACAGTTACAAAGTAGCCGGAAAGAACCGACGCTGGCCACGCGTAGTGTTGTTTCTCGCTATTTTGTTCATTGTTGCTTCCCTTGGTACTATTTTTGCTGTGCGCAAAACATACGTAGAGAACCTGCATCCTGTCAGCGCTTCACAAAAATCACAGCTTATTACAATTCCCGAGGGGTCTACCGTGAAAGAGATTGGCGTCAATCTGGAAAAAACTGGCGTGATCCGAGCATCCTGGGCGTTCGAGTGGTATGTGCGCAACAATAGTCTTCGAGACAAGTTGCAAGCCGGTACCTATACGCTTCGGCCCAATCAAAGCACTGAGGAAATCGCTAATATCCTGACAGGGGGCCATGTGGCGACTGACTACGTGACGATCTTGCCGGCACAGCGGATTGATCAGATACGGCAAAGCCTGGTCGGCTCAGGATTTACCGAACAAGCCGTTGATAAAGCTCTGAAACCCGTTCAGTACGAAAACCATCCAGCACTGGTAGATAAACCGCGTGGCGCGAGCTTGGAGGGCTATCTGTACCCTGAAACATTCCAGAAAAATGCCACGACACTGCCAGAGACAACAATCAAATCTTCGCTCGATCAAATGCAGAAATACCTCACTCCTGAGCTTCGCGCTAAAATTGTCAGTCAAGGGCTGACGGTGCACCAGGGTATTATCCTCGCCTCGATCGTAGAGCAAGAGGTGAGTGATGCCGGGGACAAAAAGACGGTTGCTCAAGTATTCTTAAAGCGTCTAAAAGAGAATATTCCGCTTCAATCCGATCCGACTGCATTCTATGGTGCGATCCTGGCTGGACAGAAGCCGACGCTTACATTCAAATCAGCATATAACACGTACGATAACCTGGGTTTGCCGCCTACGCCAATCAGCAACGTGAGCGCTGCGTCGTTGCAGGCGGTAGCTAATCCATCGGGCACAAGTTACTTATATTTTGTGGCAGGTGATGATGGAAAAACATATTTTTCGAATACGCTTAAAGAGCACGAACAGCTCACGCAACAGCACTGTAAGGAGCTTTGTAACTAACAGCAATAACAGAGGTGGGTTGCTCAGAATAGGTTGATTTTATGGCCGATTTTGTTAAAATCAGAGTGCAACTTCGAAAAGCCTCACATTTCATTTTGGCTACAGGTTGCCCTCACGACTGTTTTTAATAAATTAAGGTTGGTCGAACCTTCCCTAATACATCTAAGAACCAGCCGAGAGGAAAGATGCCTCAATGGCATCATGGAGATTGATATTCGTAGCAACACCACAACGGTTAGTCATCGATTAACCTACAATCAAACAACCAAGGCTTATAAGCGAGCATACAGCCGACTCTTTAAGAGGTCTCGCAAGCGCCTTGTTCGGTACAGTTTATTAACCGCGAACATGGCCCTACTGCTTGGGGTTATTGCTTTTGTTGTCAATAACCCTGGTTCAAGCCAGTCAGTTCGCCAAACTTCCAGTTCCATTTTGGGTTCCAATGATTTAGCAGAGAACCCACTCGATCAATTATCATCAGCCGATATTGCGGTGCACGTATCTCGTGTTGCCCGTATGGGTGAAGCGGTAGCCGTTGCCAACCAAGCTGACTCAGAAACGACACAGCTTACCATGACAGCAGCCGACACGAGCCTGGTGGCCAAGCCACAGGTCGTAAAGAGCGACACCAAGTCCGCTCGTGATATTCGCACGTACAAAACTGCTGCCGGTGACACTATCGACAGTTTGGCAGCAAAATTTGGCATTACCTCAGATAGTATTCGTTGGTCTAATGGACTGACCTCCAATAATCTATCAGCTGGTAAAGAACTACTAATCCCTCCAGTAAACGGAGTTGTATATACAGTTAAATCCGGTGATACCGCCGAGAACCTTGCCCAGAAGTACAGCAGTAGCAAAGAAGCTATTATTGTCGATAATGACGCCGAAGTAGCAGGCCTCAAGGTTGGTCAGCGCATCCTTATCCGTGGGGGGCTCCAGCCGGTTGCCCGTGCAGCAGCATCATATTCTTACTTCTCGGGTGGTGGTGGCGGATTCTCGTTTGGTAGTTCTGCTATCTATGGATACAACGGCTATGACTTTGGTTACTGTACCTGGTATGTCGCGAACAAGCGTATTTCAATCGGCCGTGCATTGCCGGCAAATCTTGGCGACGCCTGGACCTGGGATGACCGTGCGGCAGCAGCAGGTATACCGGTCAGCCGAACTCCATCGGTCGGTGACGCGGTCGTGACCGGCTCTACCCGTCGTCCGGGTCACGTAGCTTACGTTGAACGGATCAATCCTGATGGCAGTATCTGGATTTCAGAAATGAACTCTTCCGGTCAAAAGAGCATAGATGACCCTACTCCTTACGGTGGTTGGGGCAAGACTGACTTTAAACTTATCCCGGCCGATCGTGTCAGCAGCTATAACTATATTCACTAGATTTGCAATGAAGGTTAATTATTTACTAGGTAGCGACCCCTGTTTAGGGTATGCTTATACTCATATATGTTTGTAGATAAATCATCAGTCGTATTAAAAGCAGGCGATGGCGGCAACGGTATCGTTAGTTTCCGGCATGAAAAATTCATCGATAAAGGCGGTCCGGACGGCGGTGACGGCGGCAAAGGTGGCGACATCGTATTACACGCCTCACGTAACCAGAACACCTTAGCATCCTTCAGATACCAGAGGTTACTCAAGGCACCTTCCGGCAAGCCGGGAGGCATGCGTAACAAGCGTGGCCGGAGTGGACAGGACCTGATTGTCGATGTCCCCGTAGGAACGACTGTCCTTGACATGGAAGGCAAATTACTCGCCGACCTCACCGAAGACGGCCAAAAAGTAGTGATTGCAAAAGGCGGCATCGGTGGTTTTGGCAATGCACACTTTACTTCATCAATCCGCCAGGCTCCTCGTGTCGCCGAAAAGGGTGAAGAAGGCCAAGAACTCCAGGCGACTTTAGAACTGAAGATGATTGCTGATGTCGGACTGGTTGGCCTGCCAAATGCCGGTAAGTCCACATTCCTCGCAAGTGTCAGCAACGCACGTCCGGAAATTGCCAATTATCCCTTTACGACGCTAACACCGAATCTTGGTGTGGTGGATGTAGACAAGGGCACGACCCTGCTTTTCGCAGACATCCCTGGACTTATTGAAGGTGCTAGTCAGGGCAAGGGGCTCGGCGTAGAGTTCTTGCGCCATGTAGAGCGTACGCTTGCGCTGGTGCATTTAATCGACGTATACCACGACGATATCGCCGAAGCCTACCAAACCATTCAGAACGAGCTTAAAGCCTATCAGGTTGATCTTACGGAACGCCCACAGATCGTCGCACTCAACAAGATTGAGGGACTAGACGATGAAATCGTTGCCGATAAACTCAAAGAGCTCAAAAAAGTCGTTCCAAAGGGCACACCGCTCTTTGCTATCTCAGGAGCAAGCAAACAAGGCATGCCAGAACTTCTGTATGCATTGAAGGATGTGGTTACGAAAGAACGCACTAAAGTCGCAGAAGTCGAAGAAAACCAAGGCCTACCAGTGATACAGCTGGACGCTGACCTCAGCTGGCACATCACGAAGACTGAAGACGGCTTCATTGTGAGCGGAGCAAAGATCGAACGCTTTGCGCGCAAGACTGACTTTGAGAGTCCTGATGCGCTCAGGCGTCTCCGAGACATTATGCAAAAAATGGGCATCATGAATGGCTTATACCGTCAGGGTATAGAAGCCGAGCAGACGATTACGATTGGCAAAAGACCACTCGGCACCATCAAATACTAATATTGACAAAAACAGCCATTAGCGGTATAATAGCTGTTACCATGACTAATGGCAATTTTCTTGCACTGGGCGAAATAGGCCCACACACTCTGAATCAACACCGAGTGGAACAACAAATTCAGTCCGATTTCTTTACGGGTAAAGAATTTCTTACTCATATCCACGACAGAGATAAAGCCTACGCCGATGTCTTGCCGCACAATCACTCGAATTTTCCTGGAGACATGGTTGTTGTTGAGGCTTACTACATGAATCTGATGGATCCCGAAGACACTGGCTATTGGAAGGTCACGATTGGCGATGCAAAGCCTTATGTATTAAGAAGCATGCCATCTCCTACGCGTTTGGGAGTACGGTATGACCTCCTTACGGGCAGGGATTCCGAGGGCAATGACAGGTATGCCGACTTAGAGACCTCAGAGAAGGTTGCCTCATTGATAGGAAGTATTGGTGAGAAATTTAATGCTGCGGTAGATGCAGGTGTAGAGGCATTACGCCCAAGACAGTGGCAGCCTCAGCATCGACGCCTAGGGGAAGGTGTTTTAGGCCGATTCCTCACAGGGGGTAGGAACTCAACGTAAAACGTCATATCCTAGTAGGTATGACGTTTTACTTTTATGACCTAGAGACTACTGGCTTTAACCCGCGTGAAGCACGCATCATGCAGTTTGCGGGACAGCGGACTGACATGGATCTAAATCCAATTGGCGAGCCGCATAACATTCTGATTAAACTGACTGATGATGTGCTGCCTGAACCGGACGCCATTATGATCACAGGCATTACGCCGCAATCTACGATTGCTGACGGTATAACAGAAGCAGAATTCCTGAAGATCTTTCAGGAAGAAGTTGCAACGCCTGGCACGATCTTCGTTGGCTTTAACACGGTTCGGTTCGACGACGAGTTTATGCGCTATCTGCAGTACCGCAATTTCTACGATCCATATGAATGGCAGTACAAAGATGATAAATCCCGTTGGGATCTTCTTGATGTGGTTCGGATGACTAGAGCACTGCGTCCTGATGGAATTGAATGGCCGGTTGATGACACGGGCAAAGCAGTTAACAAGTTGGAGCTACTCACCAAGGCCAACGGACTGGAGCATGAGGCAGCTCATGATGCGCTCAGCGACGTGCGCGCTTCAATTGCACTTGCCAAGCTTATCCAGACCAAGCAGCCGAAGCTCTTTGATTATCTGCTCAGTATCCGTGACAAGAAACGTGCTGCAGCGCTTATTAATTCCGGTCAGCCATTTGTCTATACATCAGGTAAATACGCTGCCGAATTTGATAAAACAACGGTCGCAGGAATGCTAACGGAAGTGCCGAACCAGTTTGGTAGTGCCCTCGTGTTTGACCTGCGCTACGACCCAACACCGTTTCTCGAGCTTGATCCTTCAGCACTGGCAGAAGCTATGCGCCGGCTCAAGGATGACCCAGGCCCGAGACTTCCCGTAAAGACGATCAAATATAATAAGTGCCCGGCAGTTGCTCCCTTAAGCGTCCTTGATGAAGCATCGCAGGAGCGGCTCAAGCTAACTCCTGAAACGTACCTTGCTAATTATGAGAAGCTAAAGATGGTTGGTCCGCAGCTAGCGCAGCAGGTAATAAAAGCATTTGCGATTCTCGACCAAAAGCAAAAATCAAGATTACTCGAAGTCGAAACTGATGTCGATGCGCAGTTGTATGACGGCTTCTTTGATAATGTCGATAGAACCAAGATGAGTGTGGTGCGTGCGGCTGGTCCCGATGAGCTCCGTGATCTGCAGGTAAGCTTCAAAGACGAACGATTAGAGGCGTTACTGCCACTCTATAAGGCACGCAATTTTCCAAAGAGTTTGTCTGATGAGGACCGCGAAGCATGGGAACGGTTCCGTGAACGAAAGCTGCTCGGCGGTGGCACTAAGAGTCGGATGGCACGCTTTTTTGGCCGACTGGCAGAACTCGGTAAGCAAGACGACTTAAGTGAGAACCAACGGTATTTGTTAGAAGAATTGCAACTGTACGGACAGAGTATCGTACCAAGCGATATAAGCGAATAAACACCTGCAATAGTCGCTTTAGTGGCGTAGGGCCTGCAGCGATAAATATCTGCACGGCGTAGCTGGCGAGCAATACCCCCGTAGCAATAAGTACCCAGTTAAAAGTAATTTGAAGTTCGGTTCCTGGCACTCGGCCCAGAATGATAAGCTCTAGCATTGTAAAATCCCTCTATGTGTTAGAAGAATTCTACATCAAATTGTGTTACTGTCAAAAATATTCTATTACGCTTATGTTATCTCTGTTTACGTAGATGCGCTTTAAGCCGCCGGAGACGGTGGCGATTGCCTAAGAGTAGGGCGAGACCGGTGAAGACAAATGAAACGCCGAGCGACATCATCCAGATCGCACTATGGCGAACGAGGAAGAAAATACCTAAGGCGACTATGGGCGGTGCGAGTATGTCGTAAGCTCGCTGCACGGCTGGCTTGTCTATGAAGATAAGATCACCAAGTCGATCCGCATACTTTTTAAGCATGTTCATGTGTCTCTCTGCCCACTCATGGTTTATGGCTAAAAAACTGAGGCCAAGTATAAACAAAGGAATTCCACCCGGGCCAGGCAACCATCCCGTAAGGAGTGCGGTGATCATGAGCAGGACGCCGATAGTGTCCAGAACAATAAGTTTAGTGTAGTGCTTGACTCGGCTCATATAACAAATTCTACAGGTGTTAGTAAATACTACAAATACTTCCGCTAAAGTCGTTCTTAAGACCATACGTATGATTTTGGAAAAAATAAAAGCATCAGTGGCGGTTGTTGAGCTCGGTCAATGTGGTTTGTGGTTAAGGTATCTGGCATTTCCTCTCGAAAAAGTGTATAATCAACCGGTTTTATGAGTGATTCAATTGTAGTCAAGGGTGCGAGGGAACATAACCTCAAAAATATTGATGTGACGCTACCGCGTGGCAAGTTGACTGTTATTACCGGTTTATCCGGATCAGGCAAATCATCACTGGCATTTGACACCATTTATGCGGAAGGTTAGCGCCGTTATGTTGAATCGCTCAGTAGCTATGCCCGCCAGTTCCTGGGCCTTATGGAAAAGCCGGATGTTGACCAGATCGACGGACTCAGTCCGGCGATTAGCATCGACCAGAAATCTACCAGTCGAAACCCGCGCTCAACCGTTGCAACGGTGACTGAAATTTATGATTACTTACGTTTGTTGTTTGCACGCATTGGCATTCCACACTGTCCAGTTTGTGGCAAGCCGGTAGAGCGTCAGACCAGCACGGCAATCGTTGACCAAGTCACGACGCTGCCAGATAAGGCTCGACTGATGATTCTCGCTCCGGTTGTACTTGATAAAAAAGGTGCGTTCGAACACATTCCAGAGCAATACCAGCGAGCAGGTTTCGCTAGGGCTCGCGTTGACGGAGTGGTCTATGCGCTCGATGAATTTCCGACACTTGATAAGAATTACAAGCACAGTATCGATATAGTCGTCGACCGACTTGTTAATGACGAAGAAAGCCGCAGCCGACTGACGCAGTCTGTTGAGCAGGCACTCGATATCGCAGACGGCAAGATGAAAGTCTTGAATGCTGATACGAATGAAGAGTTCGTATATAGCCTCATGTACGCTTGTATCGATCATCCTGATGTTGCTATTCCAGAGCTTGAACCTCGAACATTCAGTTTTAATAGCCCGCATGGTGCTTGTCCTGTCTGTACGGGATTGGGCTCACGTCTGGAAGTTGACCCTGACATGGTTATCCCAAATGGTCGCCTGACGATTGCAGAGGGTGCTATCCGGCCGTTTAACCGCATCAACTCAGACGCGTGGTATACGAAGAAAATGCAAGCAGTGGCTGACCGCTATGGCTTTAGTCTGCATGTGCCAACAGCAGAACTGAAACCAGAAGACATCAAGAAGATTTTGTATGGCACTGGCAGCGAAAAATACCGCGTTTCACTCGGCCTTGGTCGTAACTTTGAAACTACCTATGAAGGTGTGATCCCGAACTTAGAACGCCGCCACAAAGAAACTGAAAGTGATTTCATGCGCCGTGATATTGAACGTTTCATGCGTGAACGGCCATGTCATGTATGTAATGGCCGTCGCCTGCGCCCTGAAGTCCTGGCCGTAACGGTTAATGACAGATCTATCATGGATATCTGTGAGTTATCAATTGACGATGCAATCGTATTCTTTGAGTCAATGGAATTCGGTGTGAAAGAAGCTCAAATTGCGAAACAAATCCTCAAAGAAATTTGTGCACGATTAACATTCATGCAAGATGTGGGCCTAAATTATCTCAGCCTTGCCCGCAGTGCGGTGACCCTGTCTGGTGGTGAAGCACAGCGTATTCGCCTAGCTACGCAGATCGGCTCAGGACTGCAGGGCGTTCTATATGTCCTCGATGAACCAAGCATCGGGCTGCACCAGCGTGATAACGAGCGACTGATCGGCACGCTCAGGCATTTGCGTGATCTCGGCAATACCGTAATTGTAGTTGAGCATGACGAAGACACAATCCGAACCGCTGACTACTTGCTCGATATCGGTCCTGGCGCTGGCATCCATGGCGGTGAAGTTATCGCTGCCGGTACTCCAGACGAAGTAGCCAACAACGCTAAAAGTATTACCGGCCAATATTTGAAGGGCAAAAAGACGATTAAAGTCCCGAAAAAGCGAAGACCCGGTAATGGTAAGTCGCTATATATTCGTGGTGCCCGCGAAAACAATCTGAAAAACGTCGATGTTGAGATCCCATTAGGAAAAATGGTGGTCGTCAGTGGTGTCTCTGGCTCTGGTAAATCAAGTTTGATTAACGATATTCTAGCGAAAGAATTATCAGCACAATTGATGCGTGCAAATACCGTTCCGGGACGACACGATGATATTGAGGGTATCAAGAACCTCGACAAAGCAATCATTATCGACCAGTCTCCAATTGGCCGTACACCACGCTCGAACCCTGCTACGTACACGGGATTATTTACGCCCATTCGCGAATTATTCGCCAGCGTTCCAGAAGCAAAGCTCCGCGGTTATGGACCGGGACGATTCAGTTTTAACGTCCGCGGTGGTCGCTGTGAGAACTGTAGTGGAGATGGCATTATCAAGATCGAAATGCACTTCTTGCCGGATGTATATGTACCGTGTGAAGAATGTAACGGCCGCCGCTACAACCGTGAAGCGTTAGAGATTCATTACAAGGGCAAGACTATCAGCGATGTGCTTAATATGACGACTGAAGCTGCGCTTGAGTTCTTTGAGAATATGCCATCGATTGCCCGCAAGTTGCAAACACTTGTTGACGTAGGACTCGGCTACATTAAGCTTGGGCAGCCTGCTACAACACTGTCTGGTGGTGAGGCGCAACGCGTGAAACTCGCGACTGAATTATCAAGGCGTCCAACCGGACGCACATTGTATATATTAGATGAGCCTACAACCGGACTTCACATGGAAGACGTGAACAAGCTCTTAGGTGTACTGCATGCGCTGGTTGATACTGGAAATAGTATGATTGTGATCGAACACAACTTGGACATGATCAAAAATGCTGACTGGGTGATTGAT
This sequence comes from Candidatus Saccharimonadota bacterium, assembly GCA_028289075.1. Taxonomy (GTDB): domain Bacteria; phylum Patescibacteriota; class Saccharimonadia; order Saccharimonadales; family JAQGGX01; genus JAQGGX01. The sequence continues at coordinate 11,929 of JAQGGX010000039.1, forward strand.
ATGGGCCCTGAGGGCGGCGCAAATGGTGGTCAGGTAACTGGTGAAGGCACGCCAGAGCAAATTGCCAAGATCAAAGATTCGCACACCGGTCGATACTTGAAAACTATGCTATAGATCTTCTTTTTGGGCTAATTTCTGGCGACGACGACCTTGGATCACGCTCTTAACGATATGTATAAGCGTTGGTGTAAAGGTAATAGCCATAGCGGCTACTACGACCGGTATGATGTAATGATCAATGTTTGGGATACGGTTGCCAAGCCAGTAGCCGAGTAGGGTTACGCTGGTGCACCAGATGGTACCGCCCGCAACGTTATAAACGAAAAATTTCTTCTTATCCATGTTACCGATACCGGCAACTACGGGTGCAAATGTCCGAACAACTGGCACGAATCGTGAGAGCAGGATTGTTTTGCCACCGTGAGATTCATAGAATTTTTCGGCTTGTTCCAAATAGTCCTGCTTGAATAATATGCTGTCTTTTTTGCGGAATAACCGCTTACCGTAGCGATGACCGAAGTGGTAGCCCAAAGAGTATCCGGCTACGGCACAAATAATGAGTGCACCGATAAGTACATAGATGTTCAGATGCCCTTGGGCAGCAAAATACGCAGCGGCGAATTACAGCGTGTCGCCTGTCTAAAAGATGCCGGCGAGAAGCCGTGTTTCGGCAAACAAAATGAGGAGAATAAGCAGAAGACCTCCGCTTTGGATTATAGTTTCTACATT
>JAQGGX010000041.1 GCA_028289075.1 Candidatus Saccharimonadota bacterium
ATAGCCAGTTGCAACCAGCTCAACTGTGCTAATCCACGTAGGACCTTGCTTATACGTACCGAATTCATCGCGAAGATACGATAAGTACGCAGCACCAAATTCAATATTAGTTCGTGGATCCTGCAGATTATACGTAGTTACGGGTTTCTTGAGGTGTTTCGCCGCAATGTCCCCGGCAGTTGGTGCTGTAATCTGCATTAATCCTTGGGCGTCCGCATGACTGTGCGCCTTCGAGTATCCGCCTGATTCCATTGTCATAATAATGGCAAGCAGGTTCGGATCGATATTATATTTCTTGGCCATTTCATTGATGATTGGTTCCCAACGCTTCACAGTAGGCGGAATCCAAGCAGTAGTGATATTAGGTGATTCTGGCTTGAGCGGTACCTGTGAACGCTCAATAAACGCAATAATTCCTACGACCAGCAGGATAAAGACTGTGCCGAAAGCGAGCATAAACCACTCGCGTCGTGTGCGGGGGAGCTGGCGACGCGCCTCTCTCCAGAAACGCCGAAAGTAAAACTTCATATTCTTATCATACCAAAAGGTGTTGTATAGCCATACGTATCTATTAGCCCCTCGTTGAAACTTGGTGACGATTAGGCGAGGGATTCGGCCTACCTTCTGCAGGCTTACAATATCGCACTCACACAATCACAAATTCAATTCATTTATGCATTGGGTGCATCTTGTTGTTTTTGGCTGATGTTATACATTGCGCGCCGAGCAATCGCCCGTGCGCCTCTAAGTGTTAATTTTTTTATAAGCTCTCGCCGACTGGTAACGTCAGAGTATGGAATAAGTTTTTCGATAAACGCTCCGCGCTGACCGGCGGGCAAGGCAAAAGCGGACAAACGCATGAATGCAACTTTGCTAACTGACTCTACAGGCAAAATTTCTGAGCAGCCATCCTGGATTAGTGGGCGCCTTCTTACAGGCTTCCCTTTGTGACCTAGTACGTAATCGGAAACTAAGTTAACATTTGCAATTGAGCCAGCGGGATATGGTATTCCGTTAACGTTAAAGTCAACAAGTGCCAGAGCCGACGGCATACCTAGATTCTTTCGTACAAAAATAGGCCTGTCGCCCGCAGTAATTATCTGAAACTCGTATTGATCGTCACCGCTACTGCCTGACATCGTCAGAAATGTCGATGCGAAGTATTCCTCTGCATGAGAGCAAGTTTCAACTTCATCTGCTCCCTCGCAACGGAAATACGTATCAAGGTCTTTGGCGCGTTGCGGCTCTATGCTCGCATTTACCATATCCCTAAGCGCTGTAAAGCCGATGTCATGCGCACATGTGGATGGCAACTCAAGTGGTTTAGTGGCGAGTTCAGCCTCGGGGTCACGTCTTAGTATGTTGCCAGCCTCAGCTACTGCCGCAAGAAGAAGACTTGGAGTAAAACAGTGCGAGTATGTTGCCCTGCCTTCAAGTACAGCAGCCAAAATATTATCATGCAATTCTACATTTTGGTCTGCACAAATAGTTTCAAAGTGTCTAAAGTTTGGGGTAGCGGAACAAGCCATATGTCTAGGTTAATAAGTCTACAATGGACTTTTTTAAATGTTTGTCAATACATGCTAGATTGCCTACAGAAACTTCCAAACTCTTATCAGATTGAATCGTAAAAATTATAACTACTTTTGTTATACTCAGGAAAATGCTTAACACAAATAAATATTCACGATCAAACCTCTGGCTCTATGTACCGCTCTGGCTTTTCTTTGTATATTTGTTTGTCCAAATTGTACAAATTGAGCCCAATAAGAGCGGGGGCATATTCCTCGGCATCATGTATTTCATTGAGTTCGGCGTGCATGAGGTGTCTCACCTTGTCGTGGCTTTTCTGCCAAGCATTTTAGTAGCAGCGGCCGGTTCTGCCGGGGAGTTAACATTCACGGCACTGGTTGCCTACGCCGCGTTTAAATCTAAATCTTATTTTGCAGGGATATTTGGCCTGCTCTGGGTAGCGCTGGCCATGAACAGTATCGGCATGTACATGGCTGATGCCAGGGTGCAACAGCTACAGCTCGCAGGCCCCGGCAGTGACCCGCAGCACGACTGGCACTATGTATTTGGAAGCCTAGGCTGGCTGAATGCGGATACCTTTATAGGCGGGTTCGTGCGAGGCCTCGGTGACCTGATTGGATTCGCAGCTCTTGCACTCGGATTTTGGCTACTCATCTGCATGCTTGCTAATGATAAAAGCACTCCAAAAGAAAATGATTCTTCGAATGTTTCAAAGATAATTAATCGCTACTAGTTTGGACTAAAACATTGCTTTTATGAATCTTTGAGCTTTGGCGTCTCAATGTATTCAATTTCGGAGCGTTCAACGATGAGTCCGCCCTCACGCTCTTCCCACATATCTGTTTCATCGTTGAACCATGCCAGGTTGGTGAAATAGTAGTGCTGTGGCGCATCTTGTGCGTATCGACTGAGGCTGAACCGGTCAATCGTGCCAGAAAATACGGCACCGCTCTTGAGCGTTACGGTAATAGCATTATTGTGAGGATCCTTTAAATCAATTCTCAGCAACTGGGTTTTGACGAAGTCTTCGTTCGGAGAACCTAGGCCATAACGAGCAGCGATATGTTTGATCGGCCAACGCACTCTCAGTGCGGTAACAGCCCCGCCGACAGCGACTGCAGTCAGGAGCAGAGTAAATGCATACGCCACATTGAGGTTCTCCACTGCCGCTTGGCGGAATACTTTTTGCCACAAGAAGTTAGCCAGCGTAACAATTGGCAGACTATAAACCACACTTTCAATCAGGAGTCGGGAAAAATCCCGTTCCTTTTTAGCGTAAACCAGTGAATATATCTGGATCGCAAAATAGCCCGGCGCGATGAACGTAACAATATTGGCAACGTCTTGTAGTGATACCGGACTCATATGGGGAATAAATCTTTACTTAGTTTGAACTTGGAGCGGGCTTAGGCCTCGCGGAGATTAAAGGCTTTTCGGCACGAGGCATGATGAACTCATTGCCCTTGATAACTGCGCTCAAATTGCTGTGATCTGCTCTGTTCATGATAGCTCCTCGTTGTTAGTAGCCTGTAGTCTATAACCTATAACTAATACTATTATAGCAAACGCTATTTCTCGCTAACTTTCCTTTATTAAACTCACCTGTGCAGGACTTTGGTGCATATAAAGTTGCAGCATATGGCCACCCCGTAAGATTCTGTGCGGATCAGAAGGATCGTAAGGTTCCGAAATGCGAAGGCGCGTAGTGGGACCACCATAGGGCTGAAGCTCTGTGGTTAGACCCTCTGGCCGATGCGACTGATCAGGATCTATGGTCGCAAATACAGTAATCTGGCCGTCAGGACCTGCAGTGCGAGCAAGTGAAATTGCATTTCTGACTAACCTGGACGCAACGGTCCGATGAATGCCAGGCAGTTGTTCGCTCCCGCTCCCAAGCCAGTAATCCAGGTACGCACCCTTCACCGTATGGCCAGTCTCCGGATGATATACACCTTGATGTCTGATGATGGTAGCTATGCCAGCTGCGGGCGATAGCTTCCTGACCGGATTCACCCTGACAATGTAGGAGTGCACTTCCCTCCCCCTATTCGCCATGCGAATCACACTCATAGCAGCACTCCCAATATTGCCGTAGAGAGACAGCGCTTCAGCATACGGAGTATCGGGCAACCAATCGCGGTTTTCATCGACTAAGCGCCATAGGCGATCAGCCTGTTCAGACACTGGCACCAGCATCGGTGAGAATGGTTCAAGTTCTATTTGAGGCATGATTTATTAAACCATGAATTAGTATATGGCGCTTGTTAAGCACCCTACAGAGCCAGTTGGAGTTTGCCGCTCTCCAGGTCGAGGAGTAATTGCTTGCGCACGAGACCACCGTTGTATCCCGTCAGTTTGCCATTTGATGCGATTACACGATGACATGGCACAATAACCGAAATAGGATTCATCCCAATAACAGATCCGACGTTGCGGACAGCACCTGGGTCACCCAGCAACCGCGCAATTTCAGCGTAAGTGATTGTTTTTCCGTAAGGAATTTTAGCCAGAAGCTGCCAAGTATGTTTCTGAAAATCCGATCCCTGAAACTGCAAAGGAGCGCTGAAACTCACAGGTTTGCCGCTAAAATATTGGTCCAACTCTTGTACTGTCTGTGCGAGCAACGGTAGGCTGTCATCACGTACCCATGTTTTGTCTGGATGAACCTCGTACTTCTGGCCCTCCATATACAGTCCTATGAGGTGTTTTCCATCTGAAACTAAAAGTAGTTTCCCCAAGGGGCTGTCTGTATAGGTGTAATGCGTTTTCATGATTCTATTCTACGCGATAAATGTCGTAGCCGCTAAACAGCCTGTAGAGCACATGGTCGATTTAGGAATTAAAAAACTAACTGTGCAATAGCCGTAGAGATCGACCATCCTTGAGGATGCCTAATGGATCAGACTGATCATATCCGTCAGGAATTGAGAGCTCTGTTGTGGGAGAACCCAAAAGTGGTACTGACCGTAATAGAGTTTTCAGTCTGCCCTGATCATTTTTGGTTACTTTTTAGAGGAAATATACGTCGGGAAAGCTTTCTGGAAGAAAGTGCCGAAATGTTTAAAAGTGTTCTCTTATATGATTCATCGAATATGCCCAATCCGCATCAGTCTTTTTCTTTGGATTGAACATGTTGGCCGGGTCGAAGATTGCTTTCGCTGTTTTGAAGTGCGCTAGCATCTCCGGACCGTACATTTGCCCGAGCCATGGACCGCGGGTCATACCGTCGTTGTGCTCTCCGGATAGTGATCCACCGTATTTTAGAACGAGTTCATTCACTTCTTTCATGACCGGTTGGATCTTATCACGCTCAGTTTGCTCCTCGATCTTCATGAGCGGAATAACGTGGAAGTTACCATCACCCATATGTCCCGCTACGGTTGCAAGCAATTTATAACGGTTCAGGATCTCGCGAAGTTCGGGCAAGAACTGTGGCAAGAACTGTGGAGGCACGACAAGGTCATCGATAAACGGCGCTGTGTGCTTGTCATGGACTTTTTTGCGAAGCAGGTTGAAGCTCTCACGGCGCATAATCCAGAATTTCTTTGCTTCTGCCTCAGAACCGTCCTCCTCAAAGAGTGCTTTCTTGCTAAACGGCCTCAGGTCTATGCGCATTTCGTGAACTTTTTGCCTTACTTCTTCAGGAGTCTCGCCGTTAAATTCAATAAGCAAGACCATCTTTGGAATACCGCGGAACAGCATCAATGCGTCAGGAATTAGCTGGAGTCCAAGCTTCATCATACCCAGCCACCCGAGGGTCGTATGGAAGTAATAAAACAGTTTGAAGCTCAACATGAGCGTGTAGTTATCAAAACCTTCGAAAGTTGCTGGATTACGCTTCAAAACAACGTTGATGAGTTCGCCAAGTGTACTGGTATCTCGCAGGAACACGACAAGTGTCCCGGAGTTTTTAGGCGCTTTGACTAAACGAAACGTAATATCAGTCACGATACCAAGTGTTCCCTGAGATCCGATAATGAGCTGCGTTAGGTCAAACACGCCAGTTTCGCGGTCCCAGACGTTCCACAGGTGATAGCCAGTGGAGTCTTTGCTGACTTTAGGCTTAGCTGCTTTGATCTGATCATAGTTGCCGTCTACTAGTGCGAAGACGTCACGGTAGATCTTGCCCTCAAAATCGTTCTGCATCATTTTGCTGTCCAGTTCTGCCTTTGTCAGGGAACGAACAGTGTATTCATTGCCGTCAGAAAAAATCACTTTTAGCTCTTTGACAAACTTTTCTGTCTTGCCAAATTCCAACGACTTTTCGCCACCAGAGTTGTTAGCGACCATGCCGCCGATGGTGCAGAGTCCGCGTGAAGCCGGATAACTCGGCATAAGTGCACCGTGCTTAAGTGTTTCTACTTCAAAGTCACGGTAGAACACACCCGGCTGTGCATGCGCACTCGTCTCATTCACTTCAAAAATCTGGTTGAGGTGTTTATTCATGTCGAGCACGATCGATTCACCAATCGCCCCGCCGCTCATGTCGGTACCGGCACTTCGTGGCGTGATAGAAAGCGTGGGGTCAGTCGCCCTACTTTCAGCTACCTGACGAACGAGCATCTGAATGTCCTCGCTGTTTTTGGGTGCGACGACTACTTGCGGAACAAGCTCAAACATACTGGCGTCATGACTGTATGTTTCACGAGACTCAATTGAGGTATCTATATCTCCCTGAAAACCTTTTTGTTTCAGTAAATCAAGAAATTTGTCCATGCGTATAAACTTTGTTTTCTGCCCACCCGGCATGTTCTAATATTATTAGCTGTATGATACCATAAGCGTAATAACTTTAGGCAAAAAGATAAAAAGGATTACAGGATAAATACGGTGGGTAAATATAGAGTAGTCGTAGTCGGCGGGGGCTTTGCAGGTGTCAAGGCTGCTTTGGAGCTATCCGAAGACCGACGTCTGCACGTTACGCTGGTGAGCGACCAAACGAACTTTAGCAATTACCCTACGCTTTACCGCACGGCAACTGGCGGTCGGCGTATGATCTCAAGCATCCCGTTGGCCGAAATATTTGCTGGTCGCAGTATCCATTTATTACACGACAGTCTGAGTGCTATTGACCGTAAGGGACGAGTGATTACAACCAAGGTTGGCCACAAAGTCGCCTATGACGCTCTTATCTTGGCGGTTGGAGTAAAGACTAACTACTTCCATATTGAAGGACTCGAAGAATACTCATATGGCATCAAATCATTGTCTGATGCCGAAGAGCTAAAACAGCATCTGCACCACCAATTAATCGAAGATAATCGACCAGATCTGAACTATGTGGTTGTCGGCGGTGGACCAACTGGTATTGAGCTAGCCGGTGAGTTGCCTGCGTATATTCGTAAAATTGCCAAGCAACACGGGCTGAAACCACGATCTGTGCATGTGGACTTAATTGAAGCAGCTCCACGGCTACTTCCACGCATGCCAAAAGATGTGTCAAAACGCGTAGCCAAACACCTCCGTAAACTTGGCGTTAAACTGTACCTTGGAACCGCAGTGCAAGCACAGTCAGCCGATGCGCTCATGGTCAACAACAAACCGCTTCGCAGCCATACGGTCATCTGGACTGCTGGTGTCGCTAATAACCCCCTCTTTGCAGAGCAAGGCTTCCAGCTCGCGCGTAACAGCAAGGTTCGTGTCGATCAGTACTTACAAGCAGAGCCAGGTATTTACGTACTCGGAGATAACGCAGACACACCTTACAGCGGTATGGCTCAGACCGCACTCTATGATGCTAAGTTTGTTGCGGCCAACATCCAACGATTAGCTGCCAAGCAAGATCCGCTTCCCTATCAAGCCAAGAAACCAGTCTATGTTATACCCGCCGGGCCACAATGGGCCGCTGTACTCTGGGGTAATGTCCGAATTTACGGATTCACCGGATGGGTGCTTCGCAAGTTTGCAGACCTGATCGCTTATCATGATTACTTACCCGTGAAGCTTGCAGTCAAGCGCTGGACAGCCGAAGACGACGAAGAAGAATCATGTCCGCGCTGCGCAGACAAACTAACACAGCAACAATACCTTTCCGGCGAAATCTAGCCCCAGCACCTAGATCTAGTGCTTTCGCACTTTGATGCCAGGTGCGATTTCTTCCTGAGAAGCAGACGGAGTCGTATATAAATACAGCAAAGGAGCATCGGAAAGAAAAATCGTGCTTGGCGCAAAGAGGCTAAGGGAGTCAGATGCAAAGCACCTAAGCAGGTTAGCCGATACGGAAGACGCTAGGGCTCGATGCGGTCTTTGGCTACATGCGGATGAATAATCCGTGCGATGACACAACCCTTCGGAATCCATCCAAAGTGCCGGCTGTCAGTACTCTCATCCGGATGGTCGCCGAGAACATAGATTTGGTCACCCTGTATGTCAGAAATACGTTTTATCTTCTCTCGGCCATTGTGCTCAAAGATCACGACGTCATTGATTCTCAGGTTCGGGAACCAGCGAATACCCCACACGTATGTGTCAGGTGGCAATACGGGCAGCATGCTGTGGCCATGCACGGTACGTACGACCAGTGGCCAGGTAAGCTTAAGCTTGCTTGGTTTGCTGAAAGATTGTAGCGATTTCATCGATAAGATCGAGTAGTTTTTGTCCCTCGGCAGGATCGGTTGTCTTCTTGGTTACACCGGCTTGTTTGGTAGCGCGCCAGAAAAGATCATGGAGATCAGGATGTTCCTCAAGGTGTTCTGGCTTGAAGTAATCAGTCCAGAGTACCCACAGGTGGTGCTTCACCAACTCCGCGCGCTGTTCTTTGATAATAATTGCACGTATTTTAGTATCCTCTTCATGGACATCAGCATACTTGCTCATGATGTTGTATACAGATTGGGCCTCGATCCGAGCTTGAGCTGGATCATAGACGCCGCAAGGTAAGTCACAGTGTGCGTAAACGGGCTTAACAAATTGCTTCAGGAATTTCACATACCCTCCTTCTTTATATCTACAAGTATATTATAGCCGGGGTCTTTACTGAATTGCACTGCCAAAATTACGAAGCACTATAGAATTCGCTGGAGCAGCCTTGGCATGCAGGGCAGCGCCAACAATATCTGAGCCAGAGAATTTAGTCCTAAGCTGATTCCTGTAACCGGCGACAATGTTCGTAACTGCAGCGTCGATAACCGGCCGATCCACTGGCCGCATTGGTGAATTCCTTAGTAAATCCCAAGTTATACCAAACGCAAGACGATGAGGCCGCACTTCTGAGGAGTAATATCTTCTTAGTGCTGTATCGTCATTAGGATTTGTAAATGGATTCATTGGATTGCCATAGACCTCGCTCATAGTTCCGATCCAGTCATCGTAGCCAGTGTCTGCGAGCTCGGGATTACGGATATGAACTGCATCCACAAATGCTTCTGAATAAGCCACATAGAAGGCCGTTCGTACCGCCAGGCGTGCAACTGCATCAGGAATCTTATCTGCATCCGGCAGATTGCGGCATAATTGCTCGTACATTCCCAGTACTGTCCTAGTAGGGATAATCGGTACGGCACATGGATGGCTCTCAGAGGAATCTTCTTCTAGCCTTCCGATGCCTCGTCGCATGAATATACCACTTGTGCTGAGCTCATTAAGAGCTTCTGGATCCCTGAAATCAACTTCATTAGAAGCGACAATTGCCGTACGGCCGACACTCATACGCACCTGGGCGTCATAGTAGTCTATCGCCTCTATAGGCACTCCGTAACGTTCGAATCGGTTCGTCAGCTCAACCGCAGCACCTCCAGCCGCCTCGCTTATATGTTGGTAGCCAATACACATGGGTGCGAGGTCATCATCTATGGCACTGCGGGTTAATCGCTTCTGAAGCGGAAATATAATTAACTTAGCCGAGGTCTCGCTGCCCATAGGTCCGTCCATAACTATTGCTCGGTGCTCTTGCTATGTTCTTTGCGCCACTTGGCGATTTCGCCGTGATGGCCATTTAGGAGCACTTCTGGTACTTTTACGCCGCGGAATTCCTCTGGACGTGTGTACTGAGGGAACTCGATGTTTTCGTCGTCTTCCTGGAATGATTCTACTTCTGCAGAAGTCTCGCCGCCAAGAACACCAGGCAGTAAACGTACGACGCTATCGACAAGAATCATAGCTGGCAACTCGCCGCCAGTCAGGATGTAGCTACCGATACAGAACTGTTCGTCAATATAAGCCGTCACGCGTTCATCATAGCCTTCATAGCGCGGGCATACGATGATCAAGCCTTTGTCGTTTGCGGCTAAGCGCTTGGCATCTGACTGCTTGTAAATTTTGCCACGAGGAGTCGGCAACATAACGATCGCTGTAGGATCTTGCTCTTTAGCGTATTCGATCGCAGTTACGAGTGGCTCTGGTTTGAGCAGCATGCCATCTCCGCCGCCATATGGCGTATCGTCAACGGTCTTGCGGGTGCCTAAGCCAAAATCACGCAGGTTGATGTAATGATACTCGGCAATACCCCGGTCTTTTGCCTTCCAGAGCATGCTGGTCTCCAGAACACCCGGAAACATTTCCGGAAATAAACTGATAATTTGAATTTTTTTAGCCACTACTTATTTTCTCCCTAGTCATTCTTTACGGGGATTATACCACTGCCAAGCCGCGTATCTCCGGGCACTACTGTGAGGTCAGGATGGCTTGTGGTTTCGCTAACTTCATGGTCAGGACCGCAGTATTCTGTCGCCCTGGTTGCAAGGTACACAATTCCAGCGCTTACGACTCTGGTCGTATTTCCTGCTGATTCACGTACCATATCAAATAATTCAGAAGGACTAACCCTTCCCCTTGCCTGCCCGAACCTAGCTAAGCTACTTAGAGCGTGTGTAGCCGCGTCAAAAGCA